>NZ_JBEZZB010000260.1:0-9582 GCF_040638955.1 Actinoplanes sp. NPDC024001 | reverse complement strand
GCGCGGTCGCGCTGGGTGCGGCAGCCGCGCTCCAGCGCGTCGCCGTGTCGCTGGCCGCCGCCGCCGAGGCCCGCGACCAGATCGCCCAGGCGCGGACCATGCGCGAGGCCGAGCTGCAGGAGGTACGCGGGAGCGCCAAGCGTCTCGGCATCGAGCTGGAGCGGCTGACCAGCGAGGTGCACCGGGACGAGATGGCCCGCGCTGAGCAGCGGATGCGCATCGAGCAGCTGGAGGCGAAGGCCGCCGAGGACTTCTCGCTCGACGTCGAGACGCTGATCAGTGAGTACGGCCCGGACCAGCTGGTGCCGCCGACCCAGGCCGACGTGGCGCTGGCCGAGAAGGACGGCAAGCCGGCGCCGGAGCCGGTGCCGTTCCACCGGGCCACCCAGGAGAAGCGGGCCAACAAGGCGGAACGCGACCTGACCCTGCTCGGCAAGGTCAACCCGCTGGCGCTGGAGGAGTTCGCCGCGCTGGAGGAGCGCTTCAAGTTCCTCTCCGACCAGCTCGAGGACCTCAAGGCCACCCGCAAGGACCTGCTCACCGTGGTGAAGGACGTCGACGACCGGATCCTGGAGGTGTTCACCTCGGCGTTCGAGGACACCGCCCGGGAGTTCGAGATGGTCTTCCAGGTGCTCTTCCCCGGCGGTGAGGGCCGGCTGGTGCTGACCGACCCGGAGGACATGCTGACCACCGGTGTCGAGGTGGAGGCCCGCCCGCCGGGCAAGAAGATCAAGCGGCTGTCGCTGCTCTCCGGTGGCGAGCGCTCGCTGACCGCGGTCGCCATGCTCTGTGCGATCTTCCGGGCCCGCCCGTCGCCCTTCTACATCATGGACGAGGTGGAGGCGGCCCTCGACGACGTGAACCTGGGCCGGTTGATTACCCTCTTCCAGCAGTTGCGGGAGAAGAGCCAGCTGCTCATCATCACGCACCAGAAACGCACCATGGAGGTCGCGGACGCCCTCTACGGCGTCACGATGCGGGCCGGTGTCACTCAGGTGATCAGCCAGCGCCTCAAACACGAGTCGGAGGACTAGACAAGCATGCGCGATCGCGCCCGGGCCCTGTTGATCGACCTGGACGGCGTGCTGCGCCGCTGGGACCCGGCCCCGATGATCGCTGTCGAGATCAAGTACGGGCTGAAGCCGGCCTCCCTGCTCGAGACCGCGATGTCGTGGGACATCTACCGGCCCGCGATGGCCGGCGAGATCACCGACGAGGAGTGGATGAGGCTGGTGGCCGACCGGCTGCCGCTCGCCGCCGAGGAGTCGGCCGCCGCGGTCGCCGAGTGGCAGGCCTACCGGGGCGAGGTGGACCCGGAGGCGCTGGCGTTCGTCCGGGAGGTGCGGGCCGCCGGCCGTCCGGTCGGGATCGCCACCAACGCCACCGACCGGTTGCGCGGCGACCTGGACCGGCTCGGCCTCACCGGTGAGGTGGACCTGGTGGTCAGCTCGTGGGAGCTGAAGGTGCACAAGCCGGCACCGGAGTTCTTCCAGCAGGCCTGCCTGGCGATCGGCCAGCTGCCCAAGCACGTGCTCTTCGTGGACGACGACGACCGGGTGATCCGCGGCGCCCGGGTGGCGAACCTGTCGGGCTACCGGTGGGCCGGGCCGGAGCACGTACCGTACCTGCGCAAGGTGCTCGACCTGCCGGGTTGACCGGGCCCGAAATGATGGCGTTGTGCCACCCGGCACGAATGCCTGAAGGGACCGTCATGTCAGCTCTCGGCCGGATCGGCGCGCTCGCCACCGGATGCGCCCTCGTTCTCGGTGTGTCGGCCTGCACCTCCGACGAGGAGCCCTCCGCCGCGGTCACGTCCTCGGAGGCCGTGGGGCCGTCATCGGAAGCCGTGGTCCCGTCGTCGGCGCCGGCCCCGGCGACCTCCGCCGCTCCGGAGGGCACCGGCGCCCCGCTGCAGGGCGGCCGCCAGGTCGTGTTCGCCCTGGCCGGCGCCGGTGGCGAGTCGATGCTCGCGGTCACCGGCACCGGTCTCGTCGAGCTGACCGAGGAGTACAGCGACACGGCCCTGTTCGTACCCACCCCGGTCCGGGTCGGCGGTGACCAGTTCCTGATCAAGACCGGCAAGATGCAGCGCGGCGGCGAGGCGTTCTGCCTCAAGGTGCACTCACCGGGGGCGAGCCAGGCGCTGCGGCTGAAGATCGCCGCGTGCGACGCCGGTGACCGCGAGCAGGTCTTCACCTTCCCGGCGGCCACCGACGGCTCCGGGCGGCTGATCGAGGTGGCCGGGCTCTACGCCTTCGCCAAGGCCGGGGACCCGGATGTCGTGGTCGAGGAGGCCGGCGAGGGCGACTTCCCCGCCTTCACCGTCGTCGACCGCGGCCGCGCCACGATCCCCCGGCTCGGCCACTGAGTCAGAAACCGGTCGCGCCGTCGATGCGCTCGCGGATCAGGTCGGCGTGGCCGTTGTGGCGGGCGTACTCCTCGATCATGTGCAGGTAGACCCAGCGGAGGCTGATCGGGCCGCGGCGGCCCTCGTGCTCGCTCTCCAGCGGAAGATCGGCCACCGCGGCGTCGGCCAGCTTCACCTCGGCCTGGAAGGCGGCGAGGTCGGCGTCGGCGTCGGCGTCCGCCACGTCGTCGAACTCGCCGTCCACGTTCTCCGGCGAGCTGTAGACGTCCGGAAGCTCGCGCAGGCCGCCGGCGTGCTTGCGGAACCAGCCGCGCTCCACCTCGGTCATGTGCCGGACCAGGCCGAGCAGGGTGAGGTTGGAGGGCTCCACACTGGCGGTCTTGAGCTGCTCGGCGGTGAGCCCGGTGCACTTGCCCAGCAGGGTCTGCCGGTGCCAGTCGAGCCAGCCCTGCAGGAGCAGGCGCTCGTCGCCGATCTTCGGTTCGGTCTCACGGTGCGCCTCGGGCGCGGTCCAGGTAGTCATCGCCGCACATTCTGCGGGCGGTAGTCGACCGAGGCCACCTGATAAAGCTCGCCGGCCTTGGTGGTGCCCTCGATGCGGGCGGTCGCGGTGGACCCGTCCAGCCGCAGGATGCCCACCGCGTTGCCGAAGTACGGCCCGGCCAGCCGCTTCCAGCGCAGCATCGGCTTGCGTACGCCGGCCGCCTTGGGCAGCCCACGGGCCACCCGGGCGACCGCGCGGGACCAGCTGATCCGCATCAGCGGCTTCAGCGGCGCCGGCACCTGGTTGTGGATGGGCGAGCAGGTGAGCTGCATGACCGGGGTGGCCATGGCGTGCCCGAAGTCGGCCCGCGCCACGTACGAGTGGTGCACGTCACCGGAGAGGACGCTGATCGAGGCGGGCGCCGCGTACGCCCCGCCGGCGCCGACCCGGTTCGACGGCGCGTCCGGCCCGCCCTCGCCGAGCCGGCGGAACAGCTCGCCCAGCGCCTCGAACGACCGGCCGAACGCGGCCCAGTGCTCCAAGTCGAAGGCCCGGCGCACCTTCTCGCCGAAGGCGGCGGTGCGGGGGTGGTGCGACTCGGCGGCCCGCTCGTTCCACGCCTCCAGGTGGTGGATGGCGGGCGGCATCAGCCATGGCAGCGACGAGCCGATCACCAGGTGGTCGTAGTCGCCGTGGGCGCGGTCCAGGAACCAGTCCCACTCGACGGCCGGCAGCATCGCCCGCGCGCCCGGCGTCAGCACCCGGTTGCACCGGTTGTCCAGCACGATCAGCCGGGTCCGGCCCAGGTCGAGCGCGAAACTCCACTGGTATGGCTGGTCGGTGTTCTCCGCCGACTCCGGCTCGTCCACCCGCTGCCCGAAGTCGCGCATCAGGTCGGTGGCGTCGTCGGCCGTGCTCACCTTCTGGAACAGCACGTCGGCGGCGAGCTCGTCCGGGCTGAGGTTGCCGAGGTGCTGATAGATCCAGTACGACGCCAGCCCGCCCGAGATGCGCTCGCGCCACCAGGACTGCCGGGCCATGTCGGCACGCCAGGAGGCCGAGGTGTTCCAGTCGTCGATCAGCTCGTGGTCGTCGAAGATCATCACGCTGGGCACGGTGGAGAAGAGCCACCGCACCTCCGGGTCACGCCACGACTCCAGATAGAGCTTCGTGTACTCCTCGAAGGTGACCACCTGGTCCTGCGGGCCACGGTGGCCGTTGCGGCGGCGGTTCCGCAGGAACCGACGCACCTTCTTCGAGGGCTCGTCCGCGTAGACCTGGTCGCCCAGCAGGACGAGCAGGTCGGGGCGGGCGGCCGGATCGGCCATCAGGCGCCGGGCGAACGCGTCCAGCGCGTCCGGCGGCAGGCTGCGCCGGGTCGCCTCCGGCGTCGCCTCCCGGCAGGAGCCGAAGACCAGGCTCACCGGCTGGTCACGGTCGTCGGCCGCCCGGGTCCGGATCACCGGAGCGGGGTACGGCGAGTCGTCGGCCGGCCACACCACCCGGTCGTCGAGGGTGACCCGATAGGGGTGGGCCGAGTCGGGGGTGAGACCGGTCACGATCACGAGGGCGTAATGGTGGCCGTACGCCGAGAAGGTCGATGCGGAGCCGGCACCGCCGCCCTCCACCTCGACCCGCACCTCGGCCGGGGCGCTGGTCTCCAGCCACAGGGTGGCGCGGTCGCCGACGACGCGGCGCAGCACCGGGCCGATGAGCAGTTGTGCGGTCACCGGGGGGTTCCTCCACGCTCTCGTCAGGGGGTGTCCCATCCTGCGCCACCAGGGCCCGGAATCGCCAGTGCGCGGCCGTTGCCACGTACGGACGGCTCATCTGTCAGGATTCGGGCATGGAATACGTGGTCGCCGCAGTGATCCTGCTCGTCGTCCTGGTCGTGGGCGCGGTCGGGCTGGTGGTGCCGAAAATGCGCCGCCGTGAGCTTCCCCCGCCGCCCACCTCGGGCTCGACCACCACCCTGGAACGGCCCCCGGTCGCGGTCCCGCCGACCGAGGAGGAGCTCCCGCCGCTCATCGAGAAGCCGGCCGACCGGCCCGCCGCGCCGCCGGTCGTCGCCGAGGAGCCGGTGGTCGAGGAGCCGGTGGTCGAGGAGCCGGTGCTGGAGACGCCGGCGCCGACCGCCGGCCGGCTGGTCCGGCTGCGCGCCCGTCTGGCCCGCTCGCAGAACGCGCTCGGCCGCGGCCTGCTCAGCGTCCTCTCCCGGGACCACCTGGAGGAGGACGACTGGGAGGAGATCGAGGACAGCCTGATCACCGCGGACGTCGGGGTCGAGGCCACCCAGGTGATCGTCGAGCGGCTGCGCGAGCGGGTCCGCGTGCTCGGCAGCCGGACCGTCGCCGAGGTGCGCGAGCAGTTGGCCGAGGAGCTGACCGCGGCGCTCGAACCGGATCTGGACCGCAGCCTGAAGACCATGCCGCACGACGGCCGCCCGGCGGTGATGCTGGTGGTCGGCGTGAACGGCGCCGGCAAGACCACCACCTGCGGCAAGATCGGCCGGGTGCTGATCGCCGACGGGCGCAGCGTCCTGTTCGGCGCGGCCGACACCTTCCGTGCCGCCGCCGCCGAGCAGCTGTCGACCTGGGGTGAGCGGGTCGGCGCGGAGACCGTGCGCGGCCCGGAGGGCGGCGACCCGGCCAGTGTGGCGTTCGACGCGGTCAAGCGCGGCATCGACGTCGGCGTGGACACCGTGCTGATCGACACCGCCGGCCGCCTGCAGAACAAGGTCGGCCTGATGGACGAGCTCGGCAAGGTCAAGCGGGTGGTGGAGAAGCACGGCCCGGTCGACGAGACCCTGCTGGTGCTCGACGCGACGACCGGTCAGAACGGTCTCGAACAGGCGCGTGTGTTCACTGAGGTGGTGGATGTCACGGGTGTGGTTCTCACCAAGCTGGACGGCACCGCGAAAGGTGGCATCGTCATCGCCGTGCAGCGCAAGCTGGGGATTCCCGTCAAGCTGGTGGGTCTGGGCGAGGGTCCGGACGACCTCGCGCCGTTCGAGCCGAAGGCCTTCGTCGAGGCTCTCCTTGGGGCCGACGCGTAGGCTCGCGGGAGACAGAGGCTCGGCCTTGCGCCCGTTGGTGGGCGGTGGGCGGGCGGTTGGACGGGTTCGGGAGGCCGTGAGTGACGCAGGAGCCGGTGCGCGAGATTCCGCTGCACGGTGGCAACGTCAGCACGGTCTCCCGGATCGGCGACACCGTCCGGCGCAACGCGGGGCCCTGGACCCCCGCCGTGCACGCCCTTCTCAACCATCTGGAGCGGGTCGGCTTCACCGGCTCGCCCAAAGCCCTGGGCATGGACGAGAAGGGCCGTGAGGTCCTCTCCTACCTGGACGGCGAGTGCGGGGAGTATCCGCTGGCCCCGCACTGGGTGACCGAGGAGGCGCTGGTCACGGTCGCCACCATGCTGCGGATGTTCCACGACGCGCAGTACGGCTTCGTGCCCCCGCCCGGCGCGGTCTGGCGCTCCTTCGGCCCGCCGCCGCCGGACACCGAGGTGATCTGCCACCACGACGCGGCACCGCACAACGTGGTCTGGCGTCCGGACGGCACCCTCGCCCTGATCGACTTCGACCTGGCCTCGCCCGGCTCCCGGCTCTACGACGTGGCGTACGCGGCGTGGACCTGGGTGCCG
This sequence comes from Actinoplanes sp. NPDC024001, assembly GCF_040638955.1. NCBI lineage: Bacteria > Bacillati > Actinomycetota > Actinomycetes > Micromonosporales > Micromonosporaceae > Actinoplanes > Actinoplanes sp. NPDC024001. The sequence goes on along the minus strand of NZ_JBEZZB010000260.1, from coordinate 3,085 downwards.
CTGTTCAGCGACCGCGACTCCTACACGCTGGGCTGGAAACGGCCCAACCGGCCGCGGCGGCTGCGCCTGTTCGCCGACGCGTACGGTCTGATCCCGCGCGACCGGCACCGGCTGGTGCGCACCATGCGCAAGCGGATCGTGGACCACGTCGAGGGCATCCGGCGGATGGCCGCGGCCGGCGATCCGGCCTTCGTGCGGATCGTGCACAAGGGCCATCTGCGCCGCCCGATGCGGGATCTGCGCCTGCTCGACTACGAGCGCCACACGCTGGAGTACGCCCTCCGTTGACGCTGTGAGAGTTTCTTCACACGTCGGAAACATGCCGTCACTCGCCGGTAATCGCGCGAAGACCATGCGCGAAACAGCGGAGCGGAAAGCTTCGCCGCATCCGGCCAGGGGCGATGCCGCCACGCTGCGCCGCGAGGGAGGTATTCCTACATTAGGAGGCCAGCGTGCCTGATGCACCGACGATTGATACCGGCAACACCGCGTGGCTGCTCGTCTCCACCGCACTCGTGTTGCTCATGACCCCTGGGCTGGCGCTGTTCTACGGCGGCCTGAACCGGTCCAAGGGCGTTCTGAACATGATGATGATGAGCTTCAGCGCCATCGGGCTCGTCTCCGTACTTTGGCTCTTCTACGGCTTCTCCCTGGCGTTCGGTACCGACCAGGGCGGTGTCATCGGCAACATCGGTGACTACCTCGGCACCAAGACCTTCCTCGGCGAGGGCGACCTGTGGGGCGCCACCGCGGAGAACCCGAGCGGCACCGGCATCCCGCTCTACGTCTTCATGGCCTTCCAGATGATGTTCGCGATCATCACGGTGGCCCTGATCAGCGGCGCGATCAGCGACCGTACGAAGTTCAGCGGCTGGCTGCTGTTCGCCGGCGCCTGGGCCACCCTGGTCTACTTCCCGGTCGCCCACTGGGTCTGGGGCGGTGGCTTCATCTACGACCTCGGCGCGCTGGACTTCGCCGGTGGCACCGCGGTGCACATCAACGCGGGTGCCGCGGCCCTCGCCCTGGTCCTGGTGCTCGGCAAGCGGGCCGGCTGGCCGCGTGAGGCGATGAAGCCGCACAACATCCCGCTGGTCGCGCTCGGCACCGGTCTGCTGTGGTTCGGCTGGTTCGGCTTCAACGCCGGCTCCGAGCTGACCGCTGACAGCATCACCGGTCTGGCGTTCATCAACACCCAGGTCGCCACGGCCGCCGCGGTCCTCGGCTGGCTGCTCATCGAGAAGATCCGCGACGGCAAGCCGACCCTGGTCGGCGCCTCCTCCGGCGCCATCGCCGGTCTGGTCGCGATCACCCCGGCCTGTGCCTTCGTCGCCCCGTGGGCCGCGACCCTGCTGGGCCTGGTCGCCGGCGCGGTCTGCGCCCTGGCGGTCTCGCTGAAGTACCGGTTCGGCTACGACGACTCGCTCGACGTGGTCGGCGTGCACTTCGTCGGCGGCTGGATCGGCTGCCTCTGGATCGGCCTCTTCGGCAGCACCGACGTCAACGCGCTGGTGGAGAACGAGGGCCTGTTCATGGGCGGCGGCGTGAGCCAGCTGGGTGTCCAGGCGCTCAGCGCCCTGATCGTCACCGTCTACTCCTTCGCGGTGGCCTTCGTCCTCGGTTTCGTGATCAACAAGACCATCGGTTTCCGGGTCTCCAAGGAGGCCGAGATCGACGGCATCGACCTCGCCGAGCACGCCGAGAGCGGGTACGACCTGTCGCCCGCCGGCGGCAGCGGCGGTGGCGCCTTCGCGATGGCCGGGATCAAGCCCGCCAGCGCGCCGGCTGAGGAATCTTCCCCGGTCAGCGAGAAGATCTCCGGTTAAATTCTGATGGCTGCTCCGATGGAAGGACTGAGCATGAAGCTGGTGACCGCGGTCATCAAGCCGTACCAGCTCGACGCGGTGAAGGAAGCTCTGCACGCCCTGGGCGTCGCCGGGCTCACCGTGAGCGAGGTACAGGGTTACGGCCGGCAGAAGGGCCACACCGAGGTGTACCGGGGTGCCGAGTACACGGTCGAGTTCCTGCCGAAGATCAAGGTTGAGGTGCTGACCGACGAGATCGACGTCGAGAAGATCGTCGACGCGGTGATCACGGCCTCCCGGACCGGCAAGATCGGTGACGGGAAGGTCTGGGTGACCACGGTCGACGAGGTCGTCCGGGTGCGGACCGGCGAGCGCGGTCTCGACGCTCTCTGATCGACATGACGAACCCGTTGAGTGAGCCCCCGGCCCCGCCGGCCCGCCCGGCGCCCGGTGGCTCACTCGACAAACTCAAGGAACACATCGGCGCCGCGGCCCGCGAGGAGCGGGCGGCGGCGCTCGACGTCTGGCTACGGACCCTCTTCCCGGCCCACCTCAGCGGCGTCAGCCTGATCGCGGTCGGCGGCCTGGGCCGGCGCGACTGCGCCCCCTACAGCGACCTCGACCTGGTGCTGCTGCACAACGGCACGGCCGGGATCGACCGGATCGCCTCCGCGCTGTGGTACCCGATCTGGGACGCCCGGCTCGGGCTGGACCACTCGGTGCGGACCCTGCCCGAGGCGCTGTCGGTCGCGCACGACGACGTGAAGGTCTCCCTCGGCCTGCTCGACGCCCGGCACGTGGCCGGGGACGCCGCCCTCTCCGCCGAGCTGGTCGCGGCCGCCGGCGACCAGTGGCGGCGCACCGCGGTGCGGCTGATGCCGCAGCTCAGGGAACTCACCACGACCCGCTGGGGCAGCCACGGCGAGCTTGCCTTCCTGCTCGAGGGCGACCTCAAGGAGGCGTCCGGCGGGCTGCGCGACGTGACCCTGCTGCGCGGTATCGGCCGGGCCGGGATCGCCGACACCATGCGGCCCGCGGTCCGCGCCGCCAATCTGCGCCTGCTCGACACCCGGGACGCCCTGCACCTGGCCGTCGGCCGCCGGGTGGACCGGCTCGTCGCCCAGGAACGCAAGGCCGTCGCCGACCTTCTCGAGATCGACGACCCCGACACGCTGCTGCGGCGGGTGTCGGGCGACGCCCGTACCGTCGCTCATGCGGTGGACGACGCCTGGCGCGCGATCGACCGGCTGCGGGCAGACCTGCGGGCCAAAGGCGGAGCCGCG
>NZ_JBEZZB010000259.1:0-9663 GCF_040638955.1 Actinoplanes sp. NPDC024001 | reverse complement strand
TTTCGCCCTTTCCGCGAAAGATGTGACACGTCGCGAGCAACGAGGTGCGATAGCCGTGACGGGCGATCCGCGCCCAATCTCCGATCCGGGAGGCACGATGATCCACGGCCTGCGCGGTGACGAGCAGGCCCATCAGGAGTGGACCGCGATCCTGGACCGGGTCGGCACCACGGGCGGCCGCGTCCACGGCTACGGCCCGGTGTTCGAGGCGATGCTGCTGCTGCACCGCGGGCAGCCCGCGCGGGCGCTGGAGCCGCTGGCCGCCGAGCCCGGCGAGGTGTGGAAGTGGGTCACCTGGATCTGGCTGCACTGGTATGTGGGGTTGCGCACCGAGGCCGCGGTGCTGGCCGGCGACGCGTCCGCGGCCGGGCGGCTGGTCTCGGCCCGCTCGATGGTCGCCGGCAATCCGGTCGCCGAGGCCATGGTGGAGCGGGCCCAGGCGCTGTTCGACGGTGACCCGGAGCGGGTGGCCGCCACGGCGCCGGCGTTCGAGGCGGCCGGCAGCCGGTATCAGGCGGCTCGCAGCCTGCTGCTCGCCGGCGGCGTGCACGCCACCCGGGGCCGGGCCGCACTGGCCGAGTTGGGGTTCGCATGACACCTTCGGGGTACGGCCACGACCGCGCGGCCGGTCGGCGGGCGCTTCGTACCGGGCCCGGAGCAGGCCGCGTCGACGAGTTTGTCCAGGTGGAAGGCGGCCAGCCCGCGGTGCCGATCGGCGCGTGGATCGCCAGTCTCGTCTTCGACGTCACGGTCGTCGTGGCGTACGCGATCGGCTTCTTCTGGCGGACCGCGACCAGCGACGCAGCCGGCGGCGAACCGGTCGGCTGGGCCAGCTGATCCTGTCCGCGGTGACCCGGCCGGGCCCTTCCTGGCGTTCTGGCTGGAGCCGCTGGCCTCGCTGCTCGTGGCCGGGGACTGAGGTCAGTACGCGGCCATGTGCAGCCGGATGCTGGTGCCGTCCGCGCGGGCGTTTATGCGCACCAGGTCGCAGAGCTGGTGCGCCAGGATCAGGCCACGGCCGCCCTCGATGTGCCCCGGCGGCGGGATCCGCCCGGCGAGCGGATCGGCGAAGGCGCCCCGGTCGTCGATCTGGCAGATCAGCCGCCCGGTCTCCGGCCAGGCGCTGACGACGCCGCTGCCCGCGGTGTGCGCGATGGTGTTCTCCGCCAGCTCGTTGACCGCGACGATCAGGTCGTCGGCGCGGGCCGGGCTCAGCCCGGCGGCGTCCGCGTTGGCGGCGACGAACCGGCGCACCCGGGAGAGGTCGGCCGGGCGGCCGTAGGCGATCGTCGCGGCGGCGGACGGCACCGCGGGCAGCGGCTGGTTGAAGCGCTCGGCGGTGTGCAGCGGGTCGGCGTACCACGGACTGGACCGGCGGGCGCCGTCGACGATCATCACGGGGTGGGTGTGCCAGGCGTCGCGCACCCGGTCGTGGTCCAGAGCCGCGACGTCGTAGGGGCACAGGATGGCCGCGTCCCGGCCGGCGAACACCGCGTTGATCATCGCCTCGTGGGCGGCACACGCCGGGTACTCGACCTCGGTGCGGCCCGCCCAGATCGGCTCGCCGACGATCGACACCCGGCTGCCGGAATGCTCGGCCGCGAAGGCCAGCAGCACTCCCGGGATGATCCGGCCCGGGTTGCGCCCCTCGACGGCCATGTCGGCGAAGGTCACCGCGTCGCCCAGGTCGGCCAGCGCGCCGCGCAGCAGCTCCAGGTTCGGGCCGGGGACGGCGACCAGGACCGGGTCGCCCGCGCCGGCCGCGGCCCGGACGAAGCCGGCTGTGCCGTCCACGTACTCCTCGCGGGAGGCGTAGAGCAGACCCGGGTGGTCGAAGGCGATCAGGGTCATGCCGCGGGTTCCACGGTCAGGCCGGTGATGGCGCTCGCCCCGTTGAAGACGAGCAGGCGCCGCATCGCCGGCGTGCAGCCGACCACGCGGATCCGGGTGGCGTCGGCGGCCGCGGCGCCGGTCAGGATCCGGGCCGCCGCCGCGTCGATGAACCGCAGCCCGGAGACGTCCACGACCAGCGGCTCCTCGGTGACCGGCATGTCGGCGGCCAGGTTCTCCATGACGGCTCGCAGCGCGTGCCGGTTCGTCAGGTCGGCCTCGCCCTCCAGGCGGATGCCGACCGGGTCACCGGTGCGCACGGCACGCAGCTGCGGGACGCCGCGCGGGTCGGTCCCGTCCTCCACGGTGGCCGGGTGCGCCCAGCAGACCCGCTGCAGCTCGGCCTCGCTGAACAGCCGGCGGTCGTAGAGACACATCGCCATCGCGTACCCGTCGGCGAAGACCCGGTTGACCTGCGCCTCGTAACCGGCCAGCAGCTCGGCGCCGGGCACCGGGCGGCTCGCCCAGGACATGTCGCCGATCGCCCGCAGCCCGTGGTAGCCGGCGTCGCGGGCGATCGCCGACTCCACCCGCCAGCCCTCGACGGTCGCCCGCGGGTCGAACGCCCCGGAGGCCAGGTACGTCGTCTCGGGCGTGCCCATCCGCAGCTGACCGGAGCCGAGCGCGGCGGCGGCGGCCGTGCCGAGCTCCGCCTCGATCGCGTCGGCGCCCGGACCGAAATAGAGGATCCGGTGGTGCTCACGCAGCCCGGCGCGGATGAACGTGGTCAGGCTCCGCAGCCGGGCGTGGTCGTCCCCGACCACCACGCAGGCGTGGTCACCGGGGAGAAGTCGCTCGATCGAGCCGGCATCCGTCATCAGGCGGCAGCATGCCACATCTGATCAGGCACGGTGAATCGCCGTCAGCTCGGCGAGGCCGGAGACCTCCAGCAGTGGCGCCAGCAGCGGACCGGTCACCACCTGGAGACGGTCGGCCTGGGCGAACAGGGCGGCCAGGCCCGCGCTGTCCAGATATTCGACGCCGGTCAGATCGACGACGACCGCCGCGTCACCCGCCCGGGCGACGGCGTCGCTCAGCGCCGCGGCGAACTCCGCGGCGTTGCTCATGTCGATCTCGCCCGCCACGGTGAGGACGGGCGCGCCGTCCGGGCGGGAGCCGGAGGTGAGGCTGAGCGCGGTGGTCATGGGGTGATCCTCGCCTGCATGTCGACGACGGTCCCGGTCCGGCCGGGAGTGACGGTGACGGCGTTCATGAACGCCTGCATGAGCTTGAGCCCACGCCCACGGTACGGGTTGGCAGCCGCATCGGGTGTCTTCCACCGCCCGCTGTCGGCGACGGTCAGCCGGAGGTCGGCCGCGGTGGCCGCCGCGCGCAGGTGGATCCGCCCACCCGGGTGCTCGCGGTGCCCGTGCTCGATCGCGTTGGCGCACGCCTCCCCCGCCGCGACCAGGACGTTCTGCACCATGGTCGGGTTGAGGTCGCACCGGTCCAGCCAACCGCGCAGGGTCCGGCGCACCGAGGAGAGCCGGCCCGCCTCGGCGGGGAAGTCCAGCTCCAGCGGCCCCGGGTGACGGTAGAGCAGCAGGGCCACGTCGTCGTCGTAGCCGCCGTCCGGCGCCAGCCGGTCCATGATCTCGGTGGCCAGGTCCTCGATGTTGGTGCGCAGCCCGTGCCGGACCGCGGCGCTCGCGTCGCCGATGCCCACCGTCAGCGCCTGCCGGCGGCGCTCGACCAGGCCGTCGGTGTAGAGCATCAGCGTGGCCCGGCCCGGCACCGTGTACTCGGCCTCGGAGCGGGGCAGGCCGGGACGGATCGCCACCGGGCGGGACCGGCCCTGGTCGAGCAGGTGCGTCGAGCCGTCCGGATGCCCGGCGATGGCCGGCGGGTGACCGGCGCTGGAGTAGACCAGGTGGCCGGTCCCCGGGTCGAGCACGCCGCAGAAGACGGTGGCGCAGCCCGCGCCGGGCAGCTGGGCGGCGAAACGGTCGAGCGCCATCAGGGTCATGGCCGGGCTGGAGTCCTGCAGCAGCAGGGCCCGGCAGGCGCTGCGCAGCTGGCCCATCACGGTGGCCGACCGCAGCCCGTGGCCGACGCAGTCACCGACCACGATGCCGATCCGGCCGTCGTCGAGCGGGATGATGTCGTACCAGTCGCCGCCGACGCGCAGCGGGCGGCTGGCCGGCTCGTAGCGGGCGGCGAACCCGGCCGGCAGGTGCGCCGGTCCGAGGATGGCGCGCTGCAGGGCCAGGGCGGTCTCGCGCTGCTGGTCGATCTGGTGGATGCGGTGCAGCCCCTGGCTGATGTGGCCGGCGAGCAGGGCGAGCAGGGTCTGGTCCTCGGTGGTGAAGGGCCGGTGGTCGTCGAGGTCGATCCAGAGCGCCATGGTTCCGTGCGGGTGCTCCAGGGTGATGCCGGTGCCGGTGGCCGGGGCCAGCGGTGGCCGGTCCCGCAGCCCGGTAATCTCCGCACGCCGCTCCTCGGACAGGTTCTCCCAGCTCAGGACGCTGTCGGTGGAGGTCACCGCAGGCGTGGCGGAGCCGTTGAAGACGGCCGCGAGCACATGGTTCGCCTGCCACTGCTTGCGCACCTCGTGCAGGACGCCGGACAGGGCGTCGCCCAGGTCCTCGGCCTGGGACAGCCGCAGGCCGACGGCGGCCAGGGCGCTGTCGCGCTGCACCGCGTAGTGCTCCGCGGTGACGTCGCGGAAGGTGCCGACGATCACCCGGCGGCCGCTGTCCGGGTCGCGGACCTGGTTGAAGGCGGCGGCCGCCCACAGCCGCCGGCCGTCGCGGTGGTTCACCGGGACGGTGTACGTCCCGTACGGCTGACCGAGCAGCTGCTCGAACGCCGCGGCGACCGCGCGGTGGGCGTCGGCGTCGCTGTCCGGGTCCGGCCACCACGGGTGCACCGGCGCGTAGGGCAGGCCCTCCGGCCCGTACCCCAGGATCTCGGTGAACGCGGTGTTGATCTCGATGACCGCGCCGTCCTCGTCGCAGACGAAGAACGCCTCCTGCAGCGAGTCGATCAGCGCCGTGCGCCAGCGCACGTGGTGGTTGCGCAGCCGGGCCAGCTCCACGTTGGCCCGCACCCGGGCCAGCAGCTCCGCCGCGGAGAACGGCTTGACCAGGTAGTCGTCGGCGCCGGCGTCCAGACCCTCGATGCTGGCCTCCTGCCCGGCGCGGGCCGACAGCAGCAACACCGGCGTGCCGGCCGTCCGCGGGTCGGCGCGCAGCGCCGACACCAGCTGCAGGCCGTCCAGGCGCGGCATCATCACGTCACTCACGATCAGATCCGGTACGCCGGCGCGCGCCGCGTCGAGCGCGGCCTTCCCGTCGCTGACCGCCGTCACCCGGTGCCCCGCCGAGCGCAACAGCCGGGTGAGGTAATCGCGCATGTCCGCGTTGTCGTCGGCGACCAGCACCGTCGCGGGCGCGGTGCGCGTCACCGTCACCGGCGGCGGCTCCTCGCTGGTCTGCGGCTCGGCCGGCAGCCAGCGCAGCGCCTCCTGCAGGAACGGGTCGGCGTTGGCCGACACCGCCGTGGTCTGGGCCGGAGCGGCCAGCGCGCCGGCCGGCAGATGCCCGGAGCCGAACGGCAGCCGGATGGTGAACGTGGTGCCCTCGCCCTCGGTGCTGTTCGCACCGATGGTGCCGCTGTGCAGGCCGACCAACTCCTCGACCAGGGCCAGGCCGATCCCGCTGCCCTCGTTCGAGCGGGAACGGGCGTTCTCGATCCGGTGGAACCGCTCGAACAGGCGCGGCATCTCCTGCTCCGGGATGCCGATGCCGGTGTCGGCGACGGTGACCACCGCGTGCCCCGGCTCGTGCCGCACGGTCACCCGGATGGCACCGTCGAAGGTGAACTTGAGCGCGTTGCTGAGCAGGTTGAGGATCACCTTCTCCCACAGGCCGCGGTCGACGTAGACCGGTTCCGGCAGCTCCGGGCAGTCCACCTCGAAACGGAGCCCGGAGCGTTCGACGGCGGACCGGAAGACGCTGGCGAGCTCGGCGGTGGTGGCCGCCAGGTCCACCGGCTCGAAGTGGGCCTGCATCCGGCCCGCCTCGATCCGGGAGAAGTCGAGCAGCGTGTTGACCAGCTTGCCCAGGCGCAGCCCGTTGCGGTGGATGACCTCCAGCTCCTCGTGCACCCACGCGTCGGCGTCGCCGAGCCGGGTCCGCAGCTCGTCCAGCGGCCCCATGATCAGGGTGAGCGGGGTGCGGAACTCGTGGCTGATGTTGGAGAAGAAGGCGGTCTTGGCCCGGTCCAGCTCGGCCAGCTCCTCGGCCCGCCGCTGCTGGGCCTGATAGCTGCGGGCGCTCGCGACGCCCGCCGAGACGTGCCCGGCGGTCAGCTCGACGAAGCCGCGGTAGCCGTCGTCCAGCGGCCGGTAACGGTTCAGGCCGGCGACGAGGAAACCGTACGGCGTGCCGCCCTGCCGCAGCAGCGGCACCGCCAGCGCCTGGGTGGGTGGCTCCGCGAAGTCGCCGCTGGGCAGGCCGATGAAGGGTGGGCCGTCCAGCGGCACCACCACGGACTCGCCGCCGGCCAGCGCCGCCACCGGCCAGTTCGCGCCGGCGGCGGGATGCTCGGCGGAGATCCCCGTCGCGGCCACCAGCCGGGCCACCCCGTCGTCGGCGAACAGATAGGTCAGCGTGAACGGCAGGTCCCGCAGGTTGCGGCTCAGCTGGTGGCCCGCGAAGGTGAGCATCTCCTGCTCGGTGCGGATCACGCTCGGATCGGAGCCGAGATCGCGCAGCGTCGCCATCCGCCGCTCACCGATCACCCGCTCGGTGTCCTCGCTGACGACGCAGAGCATGCCGACCAGCGCTCCGTCGTCGTCGCGCAGCGGGCTGTAGGAGAACGTGTGATAGGACTCCTCGGGATAGCCGGACCGCTCCAGGAACAGCAGCAGCGCCTCGTCCCAGGTCGCCTCGCCGGTGCTCAGCACGGTGTCGATGCGCGGGCCGATGTCGTCCCAGATCTCCGCCCACACCTCGCTCGCCGGCCGGCCCAGCGCCCACGGGTACTTGCGCCCGAGCGTGTCGCGCCGGTAAGCCGCGTTGCAGAAGAACGTCAGCCGCGGGCCCCACGCCATCCACATCGGAAAACGCGACGACAGCAGGATGCTCACCGCGGTCTGCAGGCTCTGCGGCCAGCCGGCCGGCTCGCCGAGCGGTGTCGACTGCCAGTCGACGGCGGCGAGATCGCTCCCGACCTCGTTGTCAGCCGCGAAGACGTCGCCGGCGGCCTCCCGCTTGCTCATTGCGCTCCGCATCCCCCTTAGCCGGCCCTGGAGGACCGCCATCAAGGTATCCAATTCCGCCGGTTGCTAACGGGAACGGGCTATGTCGAAGCGGGGCAACTCCGGTGGCGGTGTCATCCGGGTGAGCGACATCGACGGCGCCGGACAACCTTTCCGGGGCGCCGGGCCACTTTACGGATGAGTACGACCACATTCATCCACCGGCATCTATATAGTGACTAGGTGGCGCCCGGGTCCCCCAACCCGCCGCCGCAGATGTTAGCGCTCACAGCTATCGAGAGGGAATCCCCACATGTCCTCCCCCACATCCCCGCCCCGGCGCCGCCGCTGGCGCGGCGCCCTGATCGGCGCGGTCGTCACCGCGCTCGCCGGCGCCGGCGCCGTCGTCGGCCTCCAGCAGGCCAGCGCCGCCACGGTCAACACCAACGCCTGGTACGTCTTCGTCAACCGGCACAGCGGCAAGGCGATGGACGTCTACAACCTCGCCACCAACGCCGGCGCGGGCATCGCCCAGTTCACCCGCAACGACGGCAACTGGCAGCAGTGGCAGTTCGTCGACACCGGCAGCGGCTGGTACAAGATCAAGAGCCGGCACAGCGGCCTGGTCCTGGAGATGCCGAACGCCACCGACGGCACCCAGCTGATCCAGAACACCGACAACGGCAGCACCCGCCAGCAGTTCACGCTCAAGGACTCCACCGGCGGCGACGTGCGGTTCATCAACCGCCACACCGGCAAGGCCCTCGACCTGTGGGAGTGGTCCACCGCCGACGGCGGGATCATCTCCCAGTTCACCGACGCCGACGGCGCCAACCAGCGCTGGCAGATGATCCAGGTCGGCACCGGCACCGGTGGCGGCGGGACCAGCGGCTGCGGCACCGGCACCTTCCAGTCCGAGGTGACCGTCAGCGGCAGCACCTGGACCGCCCGCAACGCTTCCGGCAGCACGGTCTACACCGGCACCGACTTCCGCGCCGCCGTCCAGGCCGGTATCGGCAGCCTCAGCGCCGGGCGCACCTCCATGCAGCGCGTCGTGGTCCGCGGCAACGGCTCGATGTCCGCCGGCAGCCGGATCTCGCTCGCCAGCTGGACCTCGCTGTCGGTCTGCGGAACGATCAACGTGACCGGCTCGGGCAGCGGCGACTACGCCCCGATCTACGCCCGCGGCGTCAGCAACATCGAGGTGCCCTACCTCAACGTCACCGGCGCGCCGATCTACGGCATCTTCATGCGCAACGTCAGCAACGTCTGGCTGGGCCAGATCGACATGCGCCTCTCCGCCGGCCTCGGCGTGCGGATCGACAACCGCGGCGACACCAGCCAGTGGACCCGCAACGTCAAGATCGACAACGTGTACGTGCAGGGCGCCAGCTCGCACGCCGTGGAGACCTACGGCGTGGACGGCATCACCATCGGCACCGTCACCGCCCGCAGCGTCGGTGAGTCCGGCCTGCTGCTGAACCAGACAATCAACGCCACGGTCGGCACCGTCGACGCCGAGAACGCCGGCGCCGGCACCGGTTACGCCGCCTTCCGGATGGCCAACCGCAACGGCCGGGTCGGCTCCTCCTACCCGAACAACATCAAGGTGGGCCTGGTGAAGGCGCGCGGCGGCGGCCGCGGCATCTTCTGCGTCTCGGAGAGCGGTGGCTTCACCATCGACCGGGTCGACATCGCCAACACCGGCAACAACTCGGTCCTGCTGGAAAACTGCTACAACGGCGTGATCGCCGGGGTGTCCGGCACGATCAGCGGCGGCGGCGAGGTCCGCATCGCCAACCGCACCGAGTTCCCGGCCTCGTCCGGCCTGCGGTTGCAGAACCTCTCGGTGAGCAACACCAACATCACCTGGAGCCCCTGCACCGGCAGCAACAACACCATCACCAACGTGACGCGCACGAACTCGACGCTCACCTGGTGCTGACCCGCGGAACGCGCCCGCCGCACGCATCGCGCGGCGGGCGCGTCCCCACCTCGGCTGACCGCCAGTGTCGCCTCAGGCCGCGCCATCGAGCACTGCCCGACAGCCGGCCCACCCGGCCGGCCAGCAGTGTCGTCTCCACCCGCGCGAACGAGCACTGGCCGCCAGCCGAGCCACCCGGCTGACCGCCAACGCGGCCCGCGCCCCGAGGACGAGCACCGGCCGACAGCCGCAGCAACCGGCCGCCCAGCAGGGCGGCCTCCGGCCGCGCGAACGAGCACTGGCCGACAGCCGACTTCGCCGGCTGGCGGGCAGTGCGGTTCGGAGCGCGCCGGGGCGAGGACCCGAGCGGCTAGCCGGTGCGGCCGAGCAGGACGCGGCTGATGGTGGCAGCCGTCGGCAGGTCGGCCAGGGTCACCAGCTCGACCCCGCCGGCGGCCCGGGCGCACAGCGCCTGACCGTACCCCGGCCCGATGACCACCGCGACGAACTCGTCCGGGACCGGACGATCGAGCTGGATGACCGCGCCGGCCTGACCGGCGAGCTCCTGCAGGGAGACGGTGACGCCGGGCAGCAGGGTCTCCGGCCGCGAGACCACGACGACCGCCGCGTCGTGCGCGGCGGCCGC
>NZ_JBEZZB010000258.1:0-9676 GCF_040638955.1 Actinoplanes sp. NPDC024001 | reverse complement strand
CGCGCCGCCGCCTTGGCACGCCGCCGCCTTGGCACGCCGCCGCCTTGGCACGCCGCCGCCTTGGCACGCCGCCGCCTTGGCACGCCGCCGCTGGCGGGGTGCTATGTCGGGAATAAACCGGTTGAGCAGCCATCTCCGGTCCGCGCAGGATGGGGTCACCGCCTTCCCCTACCGCTCGAGGACTTCTCCATGCGCCTGCTCCGCGACCTTTGGGCCACCAGCCGAAGTCGCACCGCCCTCGTTGCGATTCTGATCGTTCTCGGAGCCGCCGGCTCGGCGGGCGCGCTCGCCCTGGCCGGCCCGGTGCTGGTCGACCGGTCCTACCCGCTCTTCGTCCTCCTGGCCGCCGCGCTCGCCGCCACCGTGCTCACCGACGTCTCGGTCGGGCTGGTCGCGGCCCGGCTCACCGCCGACTGGGCCGCCCGGGTCCGGCGCGGCCTCAACCGGGTCGCCTTCGGCCAGCCCCTGCCCGCGCTGGAGAACACGCCGGTCGGCGAGCTGCTCGACCGGATCGACTCGGACGTCTACCAGGTCGGCGCCGAGCTGCGCGGCTCCGGCGTGCGGCTCGCCCAGTCGATGGCCCTCGCCTCGCTCTCCATCGTCACCGCCTTCTTCGTCTGGTGGCCGGCCGCGGTCGCCATGATCCTGGTGTCGATCCTGCTGTTCGTCACGATGAACAAGCCGGTCCAGCGGATCGGCCCGATCCGGATCGCCGAGGAGGAGGCCTGGTCCGACCTGGCCGCGGTGATGGAGGAGGCCATCCACGGCCAGGACGACGTGCGCACCAGCCTCGCCGCGCCCTACGTGCACCGGCTCTACGCGTTGCGCGCCCGTGAGGTGCTGGTCCGCGGCCGCCGGGTCTGGCACGCCTCGTCCCGGATCACCATGAGCGCGGGCGCGATCACCCGTTCGCTGATCGCGATCCTCGTGGTGGGCGGCGCCTGGGCGCTGACCGCCGGGCAGATCGACAGTGCCCGGCTGACCGCCGTGTGGCTGCTCGCGCTCGGTTTCGGCGGCACGCTGGAGCACGTCACCCGGATGGTGCCCGAGCTGCAGAACGCGCTGGGCGCGTGGAGCCGGGTGCAGCAGCTCAGCAACGTGCCGCAGGAGCCGTCCGACGGGGTCCCGCCGACCGACGGCGACCTGGTGATCCGTGACCTGACGTTCCGCTACGGCGAGAGTGACAGCGCCCGGCCGCCGGCTCTGCGCGACGTCAGCCTGACCTTCGCGCGCGGCCGGTCGTACGCGCTGATCGGCCGGACCGGCTCCGGCAAGTCCACCCTGGCCAAGATCCTCACCCGGGCCGTGGACGTGCCGCGCGGCACGGTCTTCCTGGCCGGCACCGACATCAACGACATCGGTGTGGAGGGCCTGCGCCGCTGGACCGCGATCGTTCCGCAGCGCACCGAGATCCTGGCCGGCACCCTGGCGGAGAACATCGCGCTCTTCGACGAGGCCCTGCTGCCCCAGGCCGCCGGCGCGCTCGACGAGCTGGGCCTGTCGGCGTGGGTGGCCGGTCTGCCGTCCGGCATCGACACCAAGCTCGGCGAGGGCGGCTACAAGCTCTCCGCCGGCCAGGAGCAGCTGGTGGCCTTCGCCCGCATCCTGGTCCGCGACCCGCAGTTGGTGATCCTCGACGAGGCCACCGCCCGGATGGACCCGGTCACCGAGTCCTGGGTGCAGCGGGCCACCGACCGCCTGCTGCGGGGCCGGATCGGCGTGATCGTGGCGCACCGGCTCTCCTCGGTGCAGCGCTGCGACGAGGTGGTCGTGCTCGCCGACGGCCAGGTGCTGGAGTCCGGGCCGCTGCGCGAGTCGCAACGGTTCGCCGAGCTGATGGCCAGCAGCAACCTGACGGTGCCGGTCGCGCAGACCGGGGCCGGCGGGGTGCTCGTCGCCGAGGGCGACCGTGACTGGGACACCGCGGTGCAGGTCGAGCTCGGCCCGGACGCGCTGGCGAACCCGCTGCCCACAGTGGAGCCGCCGCCGCTGCCGGAGCCACCCCGGGCGCACACGATGCGGGAGATCGTCCGGCTCGCCACCAACGACAGCCGCTACGGCCTGGGCGCCGTCGGGTTCTTCCTGCTGCTCGTGCTCTTCGGGCTGGACGGGGCGATCCTGCCGCTGCTCTGGTCCAACGTGGTCGACGGCATCGGCAACCCGCTGTACCCGGCGGCCGGCATCGCGGCCGCCCTGCTCCTGCTGATCCCGACGCTGTACTACACCGGCGCCTGGTTCCCGGAGTGGTGGGTGCGGCAGATGCTGCGGATCAGCCTGCGGCTGGTGCACGGGCAGATCGGGCCGCGGCGGGTCAGCAAGCACACCCCCGCCGAGGTGGTCGCCCAGGGCGGCGACACCGAGCGGGTGGTCATGCTCGCCGACAACCTGATCGACAACTGCGTCGCCGTGTTCACCGTGGTGGCCATGACGCTCGCCTCGCAGTCGATCGTGCCGGCCCTGTTCTTCGTCGGCACGATGCTGCTCTCCGGGCTGGCGGCCACCCTGTTCGGGCCGCGGCTGGAGCAGGCGGCCCGGCGGACCGTGGCGGCCCGCGCGGCGTTCGCCACCTCGCTGGTCTCGTCGCTGTCGGCGGCGCGCACGGTGAAACTGGCCGGCGCGACCGAGCCGGTGCTCGCGCACCTGTCGCGGCTCGACGCGAAACGCAGCGAGCTGCAGTGGCGGGAGATCGCCATCCAGGTGTGGGCGCGGTCCACGCCGTCGATCGCCAGCGGCCTGCTGCCGATCGCGGCCTGGGGGCTCTACCTGTCGGGGCGGCTCAGCCCGGCGGCGACCCTGATCGCGGTGGCCACGCTCGGGTCGGCCCGCTGGTTCGCCTGGACCACCGCGTCGCTGGTGTCGCACTTCCCGTCGGCCCGGGTCTGGACGAAGCGGACGGTCGCCATGGCCGGCGTCGCCGAGTACTCGGCGCACGTTCCGGGTGTGGACCTGGCCGCCGGCACGGCGCCGGCGCCACCGACCGCGGCGCGCAAGTCGCTGCGCCGGCTGGAGCTCGACGGTTTCAGCGCGGTGCACGAGAACGGCGCGGTCGGCGTCCGCGACATCGACCTCACCGTCGACCGTGGCGAACTCGTCCTGGTGGTCGGGCCGGTCGGGTCGGGCAAGTCGTCGCTGCTGCGGGCCCTCGCCGGGATCGTGCACCACACCGGCGAACTGCGGTGGAACGACGAGCCGGTCCACGAGCCGGAGATGTTCCTGCGGCCCAACCAGGTGGGATATGTCGCCCAGCTGCCGCGGGTGCTGTCCGGGACGGTCGCCGACAACATCCAGCTCGGCCACGAGGTGGACGCGGCGGACGCGGTGTCGGTCGCCCAGCTGGAGCACGACCTGACCGCCTCCGGCGGCGGCCTGCAGCTGCTCATCGGGCACAAGGGCACCCGGCTCTCCGGTGGCCAGCTGCAGCGGCTGGCCCTGGCTCGGGCGCTGGCCCCGCGCACCGAGCTGCTGATCGCCGACGACGTGTCGTCCGCGCTCGACGTGACCACCGAGCTGGAGCTGTGGCGGGCGTTGCGGTCGCACGGGGTCACCGTGGTCGGCTCGACGTCGAAGCGGGCCGCTCTGGCCCAGGCCGACAAGGTCGTCGTCCTGATCGGCGGCCGCGCCGAGGACCAGGGCACGTGGGACGAGCTGGCCGACCGCTGGGGTCACCTGGCGGGCTGACCGGTCCGGGTGGCCGCACCTCAGGGTGCGGTCACCCGGAACACCGGGTAGTCACCGGCGATCCGTTCGAACTCGCTGAGCGGCGCGTGCCGGTCCACCGGCAGGTGCGCCCGGGCACCGGGGGCCAGTGCCAGGTAACGCCGCAGGATCGGGGCACGGCCCGCGGTGTCCACATCGACCAGCCGGACCCTCTCGGCCCGGCCGTGCCTCAGCACGGCTTCGCCGCGCGCGGCCCGGACGTTGGCCACCCAGTTCGCGTCGCGGCCGAGCATGGAGACCAGGTAACGCTCCCCCTCGTACGGGGTGAGGACCAGCGGGCAGCTGATCGTGTTGCCGCTGCGCCGGCCGGCGACCTCCAGGGTGACCCAGTTGTCCGGGGCGAGGATCCCCCGGCCGAACTGCACCGCCGACAGCCGGTTGAGGATCCGGGCCAGCCGGTTGGGCCGGCCGCCCCGGTACATCCAGCGCCGCATCGCTTCCACCCCGGACATGCCGCACCTCCCAGATCGACAACCGTGACCATCGCACGGTAGTCCGATTCGCGGGCGGTTCAGCGCACCTGCGCCTTGAGCTGCTCGACGACGCTGGTCACGGTGCCGGCCGGGATGGCGAAGCCGAGCCCGACGCTGCCGCTGCTCTCATCGGTGGTGGCGATCGCGACGTTGATGCCGACGACCCGCCCGGACATGTCCACCAGCGCGCCGCCCGAGTTGCCCTGGTTGATCGCGGCGTCGGTCTGCAGCAGGCCGGTGAGCTTCTCCTCGCCGGTGTCCAGGCTGCGGTCCAGGGCGGAGACGATGCCCGAGGTCACCGTCCCTTCCAGACCGAGCGGCGCGCCGAACGCCAGCACGGTGTCGCCGACCGCGACGGTGCCGTCGCCGGCGAAGGTGACCGGCGTCAGCCCGGACAGCCCGCTCCCCTGCACCAGCGCCAGGTCGTGCCCGGCGTCGGTGGCGACCACCTGCGCGGGCACCGTCTGCCCGGTCGACAGCCGGACGCTGACCGTGCCGTTCGCCGCGATCACATGGTTGTTGGTGAGGATCAGCCCGTCCGCGCTGAGGACCACACCGGATCCGAGCGACGACGACCGCGCGCCGTCGACCAGGACGGTGACGACGCTGGGCTGCACCTTCGCCACGATCGGGGCGAGGTCGTCCCCTTCCGCCACGGTGGTCACGGCAGCGCTGGCCGCGGCCGGCCGGCTGTTCAGGTATCGGTCGGTGAGCAGCGCGCCCGCGCTGCCCCCACCGGCCATCAGCACGAGCACGGCTGCGCCACCGGCCACCCGGCGCTTCCATCGCGGGTCCCGGGGCGGCCGCACCAGTTCCGGCGCGATGTGGGTGGGCGGCGCCGGCGGCAGCGCACCGACGACACGCTCGCCGGCGGTGCCGGCGTTCCGGTCGTCCAGGACGGGGCGGGTCATCAGATCGGTCATGCCCTCGACAGTGCGCCGGGAGTTTGTCGTGCGGCGGTGAGCGCTCTGTGACTTCCCTGTGTGCCGCCGATCTCCCGCTCGCCGCCGCGCCGGCCTCGCCCTCGCTCACCGTCCGCAGGCCTTCCGCTCCAGCGACCGAAAGCCGGCCGTGGCCGTCCAGGCTCCGGTGACCCCACCCCCATCCAGACGCCCAACCAGCTCATCCAGCGCTGTGGCCTGCCCCTCCGGCTCGGCGGAGTCCCGATGCAGACCCGACGATGCGGGCCGGGATCGCCCGATCCGGGGCCGCGCGACGATCAGCCGGTCGGTGGCGGCCAGCCGATCGGCTGGCGCGGACCGGACTGCCGGTCCCCCTTCCGGGTGGGTTCGGCGCGGCAACGGGAACCGTGCGCGGCGGCGTCTAGGGTCTGCCGCGTGTCCCCCACCAATGTCACCGCGCGCGACGGTATCGGCCGGCCGCGCACCTCGGTCGAACGGCGCCCGTTCGGCCCCACCATCACCGAACCCGCTGACGCCCTGCGCATCTCCGCAGGCCGCGGGCCGATCGAACCGGCTGCGCGGCGGCCGGCCGAGCCCGGCGCCGAGACGGCGGCACCGCACGACGATGCCGACGGCGGCTCGGCATGAGGCGGCTCGGCATGAGGCGGCTCGGCCTGTTCGTGACCGCGGCGGCCGTACCGATGATCGCTGCGTGCGGGGCGCCCGCGGGCGTACCGGAATGGAAGGACGGCCAACCCCGCGCCGCGGCACCCAGCGCGACCGGCAGCCTGGCCGCGCCTGCCCCCAGCGAGCCGGCCGCGGCCGTCAGCGCCCCGGCCGAGGACCGGCCGGCCGCGACCGCGGCGCCCAGCCCGGCCGCGCCGAACGCCGCGGAGTCGCAGACCAGCGCGCCGTCCGGGGAGAGCTTCATCGCCGCAGTGCGCGGGCAGCTGCCGGAGGTCGCGGTCGACCGGCGCCCCGAGGAGATCACCGAGATGGGCGACGCGGCCTGCGCCGCCATGGCCGGCGGTCAGCGGCGCGCCGCTGCCGCATCGGAGATCACCGAGTACGGCGTGACGGCCGGCGACGCCCGCGAACTGGTCGTTCTCGCCCGCAGCTTCCTCTGCCGAACCTGACGAGCTCGCGTCACGTCTCGACCTCGCTCGGCGCCGGCCTGGCGGAGCGACCCGGGGATCGGCCGAAAGTCGCAGAACGGCACAGCAGGTGGAGACCTCCGTCAGATGTCGGGCACAGGCCCGCTCGCGAAGCTGGATTCATCAGCTCGCAACGGGAGGTCACGATGTCCGCACGAGGAATGCTCAGCGTGGTCGGCACCGCCGTCGGTGGCCTGATCGGCTGGTCCGGGCAGGCTCCGCCGGCCGATCCGGCGGTGCTGCGCGCACTCTTCGCCGACCTGGGCGTGCGGGTCGGCCCGGGCGAGGCCGAACTCGCTGAGGCGGTGCGGTACTTCCAGCACCGCACCGGCCTCACGGCCGACGGCACGGCCGGGCCGCAGACGGTCCATCTCCTGGTTCGGTACGCGGCCGAGGCCCGCGAGTTGACCAGGTTCGAAGCGGCCTGAACGTCGCCTCCCGGGTGATTCCGCGGCCGGCCGGGACGTCGCTATCGTGGTGACGCCATGAGTGCGGAACTGGTCACCTTCTACGACGACGCCAGCGGCGAACGCGTCGGGCTCACCCCCGCCGACCTGGGCGTGTGGGCCGCCGCCACGGCCGAGTTGCTGGCCGGCGAGTGCGGGCTGCCGCGCGGCAGCCGGGCAGGAGTGCTGCTGCCGCCGCACTGGCAGACCGCCGCGGTGCTGCTCGGGGCGTGGGCCGCCGGGATCGAGGTGTCCTTCCGCGGCTGGGCAACGGCCGGCCTCGGCCCGGACACCGGTCCCGCGCTGGACGCCACCTTCGTCGAACGGCGCCGCGTCGGCAGCTGGCTCGACGACGTGCCGCCGGCCCGGCACCAGTTCGTGCTGGGTCTCGCCCCGTCGGGCGCGCCCACCACGGACGTGCCGGACGGCTACCGCGACTACGCCCAGGCCGCCCGCCCGCACCTGGGCGCGCCTCCCCCGGCCGGCGGGGTCGGCGTGGGCGAGAAGGCCACGGTCGACGGCACCACCTTCGGCGAGTACGGCGCGGTCGCCGCCGAGATCGCCCATTCCCGCGGCATCGGAAGCGGCGACCGGGTGCTGATCGACACCGCCGCCCACGAGGAACCCCTGATCTGGCTGATGGCCCCCTTGACCGCCGGCGCGTCGATCGTGCTGTGCGCCAACGTGGACCACTCCCTGCTCGACGAGCGCATCGCCGCGGAGGCCGTCACCCACGTCTGGTGACCCACGCCCACATCCGCATCGCGCGGCAGGGCCACCGAAACAATGTGGACCGAGCAGGGAGCGCCCGGCGCCCGTCAACCCCCAGCGCCGCCAGGCGTTCCGACAGTCGCCGGCTTTTGATCTTGGTATCTGGAAGTGGGCCCGGACCGCCGAAGCGGATCGTCTAGGTTTGGCGCGTGCCGATCTACACCGGCTCCGACGGGACGCCACTGCACTACGACGACTCCCACCCCGCGACCGGCGAGGACCTCCCACCGCTGATCACACTGGCCGGCGGCGCCGCACGGCACCCCGGCTATCTGGGCGACCTGGCCGGCCTGAGCAGCCGCTGCCGCCTGGTCGTCCCCCACCTGCGAGGCGTCGGCAATTCTCCCGAACCCTCGGATGACAGCTCGGGGTCCTACTGGCGGCAGGCCGAGGATCTGGAACGGCTGCGCGAGCACCTCGGCCTCGACCGCCTCCTCCTGGCCGGCCACTCCGCCGGCACCCGCCTGGCCACCGCCTACGCCGCCCGCTTTCCGCAGCGGCTCGCCGGCCTCGTGCTGATCACACCGCCCGCCACCCACCTGGTGGCCACCCCACCGGACGCCGAGGAGCTGATCGCCCGCCGGCTCGGCGACCCGGTCTTCGCCGCCGCGCGGGCCGCGGCCGAGGGCGGCCCCGATCTCAGCGACGACGACCGGTTCAACGACTGGCACCGACGGTGCGCGCCGCTCGGTTACGCCGCCTGGGGACCGGCCGAGCAGGCCCACGCCGCTGTCGGGCGTTGGTCGCTGGCCGCCGCCCTGGCCTACTTCAGCGTCGCCCCGCCCGAGGATTTCGCCGGCCGGCTCGGCCGCGTCACGGCGCCCGTGCTCGTCGTCGCCGGGGAGGTGGACTGCCTCACCGGCCTCGCGCCCGTCGTCGCTCTCGCCGATCTCTTCCCGGCCGGGCGCGCCGCGGTCATCGAGCGCTGCGGCCATTACCCCTGGGTGGAACGGCCGGACGAGTTCCGCCGGGTCCTCGACGCCCACCTCGGCTCACTGATCGAAGTCGACCACCACTTTCGGTGAGGTCGCCGTCGCCTGGCAGGTGAGGATGAAGCCGGCTTCGATCTCGGCCGGTTCGAGCGCGAAGTTGCGGCGCATCGTCGCCTCGCCGTCGACGAGCCGGGCCCGGCAGGTGCCGCACACGCCACCCTTGCAGGCGAACGGCAGATCGGGCCGGGACCGCTGCGCCCCGTCGAGCAGCGCCGTCCCCTCCTCGACGGTCACCGTGGTGGACCGCCCGTCCAGGACCACGGTGACCTCGCTGCTCGGCCCGCGCGGGCCGGGTTCGGGGCGGACCGGCTCCGGTGGCGCTTCGTCGACCCAGAACAGCTCGCGGTGGATGCGCTCGGGCGCGACGCCGGCCTCACCGAGCACATCGGTCGCGGCGGTCACCATCCCGAACGGGCCGCACAGCCACCAGTGGTCCACCGCCGGGACGTCGAGCAGCAGCGGCAGCAGGGTGCGCAGCCGGTCGGCGTCGAGACGGCCGGTGAACAGCTCGGTCTCGCGAGCTTCGCGGGACAGCACGTGCACCAGCTCGAGCCGGTCGGGGTAGGTGTCTTTCAGATCGGCCAGCTCCTCGGCGAACATGACCGTGTCGGCCCGCCGGTTGCCGTAGAGCAGGCTGACGTGGGCGCCGGAGTGGGCCAGCAGCGACGCGGCGATGGAGAGCACCGGCGTGATGCCGGAGCCGGCGGCGATCAGCACGTGCCGGCCGCCGGCCGCCACCTCCGGGGTGAACGTCCCGGACGGCGGCGCCACCTCGACCGTGTCGCCGGGTCGCAGGTCACGCACCAGCCAGCTGGAGATCTGCCCGCCCGGCACCTCCCGCACCCCGATGCGCGGCGCGGCGCCGGCCGGGGCGCAGATCGAATAGGTGCGGCGCTCGTCGGCTCGGCGGACGGTCAGCGACTGGCCGGGCCGGAACGCATAGCGCTCGGCCAGCTCGGGCGGCACGGCGAACGTGACGGCCACAGCGTCGGCGCAGAGCCGGTCGACCGCCGCGACCCGCAACGGGTGAAAGTCTCGCACCACCACCTCAGATCTCCTTCACCCGCTCGAACGGCTCCCGGCACGCCGGGCACCGGCGCAGCTCCCGGCAGGCGGTGGCGCCGAACGGCGCCAGCAACTCGGTCTCGGCATGCCCGCAGCGGGGACAACTGGCCGGGACCGGCCGGTTGGTGAGCGCCAGCGGCACCGGCCCGCCGGCCC
>NZ_JBEZZB010000257.1:0-9794 GCF_040638955.1 Actinoplanes sp. NPDC024001 | reverse complement strand
CCTTGTCCTTGGGCGTTTGGGTGGGCGGCCCTGCCCGGCGTGGGGGCCGGGGCGCCCATAATTGCGGGCGGGTTTTATCTTAACCCGGGGGGCGGAGCCCCCGGGGCGCCTGCCGGGCGGCATCGCACGCTCGACACACCAGCAGCCCACTATCCCTCCGCCGCATGCGAACTGCACGCTGAGAGCCCGGTTCTGGCGGCCGTGGTGTCCGAGAAGATGCGAAAAAGGCTTTCCAACCTGCTCACCCGCAGTACGGCGTGGACCGGGTAGGAGGGACGGACCAGGCATACCTGACCGCCACGCCGGCCGCTCAACTCGTGCACATGCACCAGCTCGGCGTAGCCGGTCGAGTCCATCAGCCGGACGCTGCTGAGGTCCAGAACGACGTTGTGGTGCCGGTTGAGAGCATCGGTGAGAACGGTGCGCAGTTCGGCGGTGGCCGACTGATCGATGTCACCGTAGAGCCGGATGACGCAGGCCCAGTGATGCTCCGCCATGGCGGCACCCCACCGTTGTTTGATCACGCCCGGCAGGTCGCCGGCATGCCCGGTCTCGCCGCACTGCGGACAGTGGTGCGGACCGATCGCCAGCGGGGCGCCGACCCATCCGGCCCGGCTGACCACCGACCAGACGACAGGCCACTGCTCCGGTAGACACTCGATGTCTTTGATGGACGCCCCGCACGAATCGCACACGAGTGACACCGTCTCGCTGCCGGAGCCGGGAACCGCAGTCACGCGAGGCCCCCGAGGATGCTGAACGAGCGTCTCGTGGTCAACGTACTCTCCCGCCCCGAGTGTGAGCCCCTACGGTTTCGCTTCACCGTGGCGGTGTCCCAGCGGTTTCGTGACGGTTCCATGACAATGCGGCCGAAATAGTCAGCCGGCGGTCGTCGCCCGGATCTACCGGTCGTGACACCGTGGACCACACCAGTCGATGACCGCACGAACGTAGTCAACGGGTACTTCGAACGGCGGCGCATGACCCACACCGTCGAGGACCACCAGGGCCCAGTCGGGCCGTTGTGCCGTCCAGTCATCGATCAACGCGCGGGTAGTGAGGCGATCGTCATCGCCCCAGACGAGCAAGGTAGGTGACACGACGCGCCGCATGGCCTCGAGCACGGGTCGCCGGCGGACGAACATCAGTGACATCAGCGAGGCGTACACCGTGACCGCGCTTCCCAGACGCGTCGGCGTCACCGCCGCCATCTCGTCCCGCATCAGGCCGGCAATCTCCGGCGACATTCTCGTCAGGTCACCGCCCGCATACCACTTGCTGCCCGCAATAGACGCGGGATCGTCCAGCACCCGCAGCTGCGCCGCGAGCAGGCGCCGCCCCCAAACGCGCAGCAGCACGAGGGCGAGGGGTGGGACGACGGCCAACCCGGTCCGGCCGACGGTCTGCCACAGGCGTGCCTCTCCGCCGCTCAGCGGGGGAGGCAGCGCCGGCACGATCAACACTAAACCGGCGACTCGTTCGGGCGCCTGGTCGGCGAACAGCATCGTCACCATCGCGCCCGCCGACCAGCCGTGAACCACGACCCGATCGAGCCCGAGCGCGTCGACGAACGCGCGGAGAAACAGCGCATTGGCTTCGATGCTCGCCGCGCGCCGGTTCGGCAACGCAGTGTGGCCGGCGATCGTGCCGGGCAGATCCACCGCGATCGCATACCCGTGCGGTCGCAGTTCCGCGAGCACGTCGAGCCAGTTCGAGGCACTGTTCGCCGGATTGGGAATGAGCAGGTGAACGGGCGAATCCGGGGTCCACCTCTGCCCGGTCGCCAGGTAGTGCACCGTCGTGCCGCGCACCTCGACCGTCTCGCTGTGAATCCCGGACCAGCGAGCGGCGCGTTCACCCCAGTCGGTGTACTGCACAACTCCAGGCTATGCCCGTCCCCGCGGATCACGCCGGATCAGTGCGCCCGGTGCCCTCGTCGGCGATGGTGAGTGCGTTGCAGACGTCAGTCACGTCCCTGACGGACCACACCCGTCCCGCCGCGGCACAGCGAGCGGCTTCGGTGCCGACGGCGCCCTCGAGGATCACGACGCCGTTCTGGACGCTCACCTCAATCGATCCGCCGGTGACGGCCGGATCATTGAGCAGCGCTTCTGCCACCCGTAGGGCGAGTCTGCGCTCCGCGCCGATGCGGGGCGCGGCTTCCGGACGAGACGCCAGCGCGCCGTTGTGGTCCTGTCGAGAGCCACCGTACGCCCATCCGTTGTACCCATCCCGGTACCACCACCAGTACATGATGTCCTCCCGCGATCGCGACCCAGGACCGAGCCGATGGCTTCTGCCGGCTATCAGCCTCACCGGCCCCTGTGGCGAGGCCCCTGCGATGGTGTGACGAATCGATGACTGTTGACCCGCGACACGCGCGGGACGGGCGACCGGCACAGCTTCACACCCTGCGACCCCTGGGTGAGCTGGGGCCTCACGGTCGGCTCTGTACCTGGATCAACCGGTCGTCCGCGGCGAACGCTCTGATCTGGTCGTAGCGCATGAGTTCACCGTTGCGCACCACAGCGAGAATGAGGTCTTCGCAGTCCTTCGGCGACGCCCCCACTTCGTCCTGTCGCGCCGGGCGGTCGATGAGGCGCAGGCCGTTTCCCTGAATCAGCAGGTCGCCGATGACCTCGCTGGCGGCCGGACTCCGCGCGGCCAGACCCAGCAACCTGCCGGCAGCCTCCGACGACGTGATGACCGAGGTGGCACCACTACGTCGCAGCAGCGGCACATTCTCCGATGCTCGTACCGCCACGGTGATGGTGGCACTGCCGGTCAATTGGCGAACACTCAACGTCACGAGGGCGGCGGTGTCGTCCCGGTCGGCGGCGACGATGACGCGTGCCGCTTCCTCGACGCCGGCGCGCCGCAGGATCATGGCACGGGTGGCGTCGCCGACGATGGCGGCGTGACCGTCAGCGGCGGCTTCCTGTGCGGTTGTCGCGGACGCGTCCACGACAACGAACTGCACATCCTGGTCCGCCGCTTCACGAAGCACCCGGACTGCGGCCCGGCCCTTGTTGCCATACCCGATGACCACCGTGTGTCCCCGCAAACGAGACCTCCAACGAATCAGCCGCCACTGCCGGCGGGTGCGCTGTGTCAGCACCTCGAACGTGGTACCCACCAGGAGCGCCAGGAAGAAGACCCGCAGTGGCATGATCACGACCAAATTCACCAGCCGGGCCGATCGCGACACCGGGACGATGTCGCCATATCCGGTCGTGGACAGGCTGACGCCGGAGTAATAAGCCGCGTCCAGCACTGACACATGCCCGTCGCGGTTGTCGGCGTATCCCTCCCGATCCAACAGAACCGTCACGGTCATCGCTGTCACGGCGGCGAGAGCCAACAGCAAACGGCGTGTCATCGTTCGCACCGGACCCGCCTGCCGCCGCGGCAGCATGATCTCTTCGCTAGCCGAACTCACCGTCGACCTCGCCCGTCTCGCCGCAGGACATCGGCGTCAGTCTCACCGGACATCGCGGCTGTGTCCATTCGACTACACGATCCGCCGGCCGGCGAAGCGATCATCGCGCCGGGGGGACTCCGTATCCGGCACGGCGAATGTCGCCACGACCGCGACGCCGGCACCGACCGCGAAGCTGTTCCACGTCGCGGCCGTGGCACTGGCGCCGCCGTCGTATCCGAGCAGGAAAGGCGCGGCGATCAGCCAGAACCCGAGCACGATGGGGGCCAGTCCAAGCAACTCGGCCGCCATCGGGTGAGAACCTGCAACGTAGCGATGACGGACAGGACCACTCCCACCACCACGTCGTTCCAGGCTGCGCGGACGCCCGCGAAGAATCCGCGCTCCCACAGGAACGCGGCGAGCACCAGCCACAGTCCCGCCACCACCAGGGCGCCGGCCACCATCGCCCGGCGGCGGTCGCGAGACCGCCGTGGACCGGGACGCCGAATCACCGCGGGAGATGTGGGCCGCCTTGCCGCCCTTCTGCCGCTCCTGATAAACATGGAACCCACCTCGTCGCTTCGGCGGTCAGCGGACGAAGCCACCGGACGGCGGAGAGTGACCGGCCAGCCAGAACGGCGCATGACAGTAGTAGGCATACAGGTCGGCGAGCTGCCTGTCATGATCGGCTCCGGCAGGGTCGTACTCCGGTGCGGCGGCGACCTGGAACCATGATTGATCGATGTCGACGGCGTCGCCGGCCACCCGGACGACGGCCTCCGCCGGCACGAACACGGGCGTCGCGAGAATTCCCAGCAGTCCACCGTGGTCGACGCGCAGCAGGCGCACGGCCCTCCGGCCACGATCGATCAACAAGTCGCCGACCTCGCCGATCTCCTTACCGTCGCGATCCCGCACCCTACGGCCGCGAATGTCCTCAGCCGGGTCGTTCGGCACGTGCAGGTCGTCACTGAGGGATGCGAGAACACAGGATTCCTCGGCCATGGCGTGTTTCCCCTCTCCGTACCACCCGGCACGAGCGCCCAGGCGCGGGGCGTTCTGTTGGGAAGCTACGAGGCAACCTCTGCGGCAATCGCACGGAAGTTGGTCAATCTGATGACAAACCCGGTGGGAATCGACGGGCGCGCGCCATCCAAGGGCAACGGCGGCTGTCCGCCGTGGGGCTATTCCGGGCTGAGAAGGAACCGCGCACGACCGGCCTCATCTTGCGTCGCGTTGTCGGAGACTGTGAACAGCCGCATGACGATGGCGGGTGGCTAGCGGCGGGATGACGGCTACCGCCGCACGCGCCTCAGGTGTTGAGGTCACGGCGGTTGAACCAGAGCGCTCCGGCAGCCACCAGCACGACCGCAGCGCCGAGCAGGATTCCCGCGCCGGCCCATGGGACGCCGTGCCGTAGCGGTTCGGACCCGATGTAGTAGTAGAACGGGGACAGGTACCGAGCCCAGGCGATGCCGAGCTGGCCGGCGAACGCGTGCAGGCCGTACGCCAGGACACCGATCGCGGCGGTGACCATGAAGACCAGGCCGCGCCGGCCGGTGGTCGCGCCGATGCCGATGGCGAGCCCGCCGAAGGCGATCGCGAGCATCGCGAGTTGCAGGCATTGGGCGGCGAACTGGGGGATCGAGATGCTGGCGAGTTGCGCACCGCCGCGGATCGCCAGCATGCCGGCGAAGACGGCGGCGGCGATGCCGAACGCTCCAGCCGCCAGAGCGGCGAAACGGTGCAGCAGGAACCGGGTGCGGCTGACCGGATGCGCCAGCAGCAGGTCGAGGCGGCCGGCCTCCTCGTCTGCCGCGATGGCGCGGGCGCCGGTCGCGGCCCCGTAGAACATGGCGATCAGCGGAAGGATCAGGCCGAACACCGAGGAGCCGAGATAGCCGGCAGCCGAGGTCAAGTCCTCCAGGCGCAACGCCTCTCGCATCGCCTGCGGGTAGTTGGCGACGGCTTCGGCCATCTGCCCGTCGGCGAGTTGCGGGTAGAAGGACGCGTACATCACGGCGGTCAGGGTGGCGCCGACCACCCAACCGGCCAGGGCCCGCCGGTCGTCGGTGAGGGTCTTGGTGAACACGTCAGGCCGCACGGGTCGCTCCCGAGTAGTAGATGTGGAACAGGTCGTCAAGGGCCGGTTCGGTGGCCAGCAGTCCGGTGACGGTGTGCCGTGTCGCGGCGCGCAGCAGGGCGTCCGGGGTGCCGGTGAGCCGGCAGCGCAGCACGGTCTCGTTAACGGTCAGGTCGCTGACGCCGGGTATCTGGGCGAAGTCGGCGGCGACGATCGGCTCGGCGAACATGAGCTCGACGGCGCGGACGGCTTGATGCCGCAGACCCGCGACGGTGTCGAGGGCGACCAGCCGGCCGTCACGGATGATGGCGACGCGGTCGGCGACGGCTTCGACCTCGGCGAGAACATGGCTGGACATGAAGACGGTGGCGCCGCGGCGGGCGGACTCGGTGACCATCGCGAGGAACGTCTGTTGCACGAGTGGGTCGAGGCCGGAACTCGGCTCGTCGAGGATGAGCAGCTCGGGCTCGTGCATGAACGCCTGGATCAGGCCGACCTTCTGCCGGTTGCCCTTGGAAAGACTCTTGATCCGGGCGCCCTGGTCGAGGTCGAGCCGCTCGGCGAGAGCATCGATGCGAGCGGCCGGAACGCCGCCGCGTAGTGCGGCGAGGAACCGCAGGCACGCTCGGACGCTCTGCCGTCCGTCGACGGCGAAGTCGCCGGGCAGGTAACCGATTCTGCGGTGCAGCGCCACCGCGTCGGTGCGCGGGTCGAGGCCGAACACCCGGGCGCTGCCGGCCGTGGGGCGGATCAGGTCGAGCAGCAGCCGGATGGTGGTGGATTTGCCGGCGCCGTTGGGGCCGAGGTAGCCGAGCACCTCCCCCGCCCGCACCTGCAGGGTGAGCCCGTCGAGGCCACGGCGTCTGCCGTACGTCTTGGTGAGGTTGTCGAGCACGATGACATCGTCCATGCACCTACCGTAGTAAACTTTCAGAGATCTGTGAACACTTAGAGGTCTCTGTGCAGATACGATGACGCTGTGACCGACGACCTGACCCACGCCGCCGAGCACTTCGCCTTGACCCTGTCGCAGTACGGCTTGCAACGCATGACCGCCCGGGTGATGGCCGCACTGCTGTTCACGCAACAGGACACGATGACCGCCGGCGAGATCGGCGCCCAACTCGGCGTCAGCTCCGGCGCCATGTCCGGAGCCCTGAAGAACCTCACCGAACTAGGCATGATCGAGAAGGTCCCGGCACCCGGAAGCCGCCGCGACCACTTCCGCTTCCGCGACAGCGCCTGGGCCACCCTCATGTCGAAACAGAACACCGCACTGACCCTGATGACCGAGGCCGCCGACGAAGGCATCAAGGTCGCCGGCGCGGACAGCCCGGCCGGTCAGCGCCTGGCGGACATGCGCGACTTCTACAGCTACATGCTCAGCGAGATGCCGGCTCTGATCGAACGCTGGCGAACCCGGACGAGCCAGTCCGGGTGAGCTTTGCCGCTGACTGTCCACCCGGCCTAACGATACGGTTGCGCTCACCGCCGTTTTGATCATGCTCGCAATGAGCGCGCTGCTCGCCACGGCCAGCGCCCATCTCTACCGGGCACGCGATCTGAGCAGATGACAGCACGATGCGGCCGGTTGCGGTGGCGAGTCAGCAGCCGGCCGATCGCATACGCCACGACAAGCGCACCATCAGCCGCTACGAGCACCGCACCCGCATCCGATCCGCGCCGCTCAGTGAGCACCGCAGCGAGCATGAAGAACACGGCGAGGAAGACGACCGGAATGCATTGCCGCAGCCGCGCGGTAAACGGTGATCTCCTATCCGGCCGAGGGGCGATTATGCCGTTGCTCATGCATTCGACTCTGGCGTACCAGTGACGCGGACAACCTTCAGCGCCATGACGGATCGATGACGCCGCCGACCGTTCACGCGCTCGACGCTCAGCAACGGATCGGCCACGTAGAACTTCGGATCACGACCCGTTACGAGACTGTCATCAGCCCGAGGGACCACCGTCAAAGGGTGCCTGGAGCATTGTCGATAGCTGAACCCTCCTGCGCCCGTACGGGTTGTCCGCTGCCCGGCATCCCGTACGGGCGCGCATCAGGCAACTGCGGCCCATTGATGGTGGCTCCCGTCGCCAGGTTCGCTTCGGGTCCGACTTCCATGAACCGAATTTTCGAATCCCGGTCGCTCGACGAAGAAGAACCGCGCTCCCCCGACGGCACCGCGAGGGCGGCGACCAGCATGACGAGCCCACCGACCAGGATCAGCCAACCGATCGCATAGACCGCCCCGGCGGCTGCGGCGCCCGCGCCGACAACCGCTGTGCAGCCGAGACAGCTGTCCCAGCCCGCTCTTTCACTGATCGACATGGCCGGTTCCGGGCGTCGTCATCGCAGTTCCTCCGGTAGCTCCGTACCGGCTCAAGTTCACACGACACCGGCGCCGCCGGTGGGTGACCGTTCCGATCGACGCCGGACTGACATGACCCTGTCACGGAAACGCAGAGACAGACGCGGTTCGCCTTGAGGAAATGCCGCGTCACTGTGATTCAACCCGTATCTCCGGTGGTAGCCGAAGCACCTTCACGCCGTATCTCATGAAGGGAGAATCCGATATGGCAGCCGATAAGAACACCGCCACGCTGATCAAACTCAGCGACAGCGAACACATGCTCGCCGACCCGGACGCGGACATTCGTGGCCGCAAAGTGGTGGATCGTGACGGCGAGGACTTGGGCAAGGTCGACGACCTGCTCATCGACGCCACCGAACGCAAGGTTCGGATGCTTCGCATCGAGCACGGCGGCATCCTGGGCATCGGCGCGACCCCGTCGTTCGTCCCCGTGGACGCGGTAACGGCCGTCGACGACGACGTCGTACACGTCGGCGAGGCACGCGAACGCGTCACCGGATCGCCTCGCTACGACCCGGATCTGGTTAACACCGGCGAACTCTACGAGCAGCTGTACCGGCACTACGGGTATACGCCGCTCTGGCCTGCCGACAACGTCGCTCCGGAGGATCCGACCGGCCGACGTTGACCTGCCGCGACGGCCGGCTCTGTGCGGCGGCGACCCCGTTCGGGTCGCCGCCGCTGCGGTGCACGGCAGCCAGTCGGCTTCATGGGCGCCAATCAGTCGTCGCGCCCTCGACAGCCCGCAGGGCACTCCAGTCGCCCGCCTGGGCGGCGGAGATCACGCTGAGACTGCCGTCGGTCTCCAGGACGACGGCGGCCACCTGACTGAGGTCGCCGATGCCCTGGGACCGGACAGCCTGCTGGACCTCTTCATCGGTCACCCGCTGCTCCCGCATAGGGCCGTCGAGCAGGCACCCGTCGCGTACCAGGAGCGTCGGTGTCGACTTCAGCAGGCGCCGCACCGTCCGCGAGCGCACCGACAGCCAGGTTGCCGCGAGTTGCAGGCCGAGCAGGACGACCAGCGCGGCGAAGCCCTCGATCAGGGCGACATCCCGGGACAACAGAATGGTGGCCAGCGTCGAGCCGATAGCGACCGTGACGACCAGGTCGAAGGCGTTCATCTTGGCCAGCGACCGCTTGCCCGACAGACGCAGCAGCAGGATGAGGGCGGGGTAGGTCAGCGCACCCACAACCGCCACCCGCCACAGGTCGGTCCAGTTGTCCACCAGCATGACCGTCGGCGTACCCCGCATGGTCTCGTGTCTCACATGACGGGCGCCCCGTTCCAGCGCTACGGGAGAGTGACCGCGCGCTGGCGTACCTCCGCCCGGCACTGTGCGGCCAGGGCTCCCATGTCCTGCTCTGCCTGCTGCAAGCGATTCAACGCCCGCTGCAGACGGGCGGACTCGAGCCCGCCTACAGCCTGCGCCGCCTCATCCAAAGTCCTTGCCGCCTGCTGCGCCAGATCCAAGCCGGAGCGGCAGCTCACCGGTAGGACGGCAACCGTCCGATCGGCCTGCGGTGCGACGGCGGCCGGCTCGGTCCGGGCATCGACCACCCGCTGACGCTCCGGCGCCGGGCTGAGGCTGACGCCTGCCGATACGCCGAGCAGGAATGCCAG
Organism: Actinoplanes sp. NPDC024001; assembly: GCF_040638955.1. Classification (NCBI taxonomy): domain Bacteria; kingdom Bacillati; phylum Actinomycetota; class Actinomycetes; order Micromonosporales; family Micromonosporaceae; genus Actinoplanes; species Actinoplanes sp. NPDC024001. The sequence goes on along the minus strand of NZ_JBEZZB010000257.1, from coordinate 291 downwards.
GCCGGCAAGCACCGCGACTCGGCCAGGCGGAGAACGGCGCCAACGTCCTTCCATGATCGCTCCTTCGCCGACGGGATCCGCGGCGGCCAACCAGCAATGCCGACAAGGAGCCGGACGATCAAGCTCCAACCGGGTGACCATCCGCGGGGATAGCGGTCGTTCACACCTTGACTCCTAGCAGTCGACGCCAGCTCGGCTGGGCTTGACCCGATTCGACGGACAGGGTCGATGAGTTGATCTTCACGCTACCTTGAGGGCGGGTAGCGGGGCGAGGCTGGTGCCCGTCTCGTA
>NZ_JBEZZB010000256.1:0-10041 GCF_040638955.1 Actinoplanes sp. NPDC024001 | reverse complement strand
GCGGGGCCGGCGGCGACGACCCGGCCGTGACCACGCAGCCGGCCGCACCGGTGACCGCCCCGTCGGCGCGGGCGGAGCCGGTCGAGCTCGCCCTCGGCTATCGCGCCACCTGGGCGCCGCCCGGCTTCTCCGAACGGATCCGGCAGCTCAGCGCCGGTGAACCGGACGACGGGTTCGGCCCGAGCCTGATGCGGGTGTGGACGAAAAGCCTGAAGCAGGGCGATCCGTGGGGCGGGCCCGAGCTGAGCCTCTACGTCCGCACCGAGGTGCCGGACCCGGCGAAGGCGATGGACACTAGCGGGCAGAAGGTGGACGTCAACGGGGCCGTGGGCTTCTACACCGGCGCGCCGGACGCCCCGAAGTCGTATGTGACCTGGGCGCCGGGCGAGCACACCGCGCTGATCCTGGCCGCCGGCAACCTCGACATCAGCAGGAGCGACCTGCTGCGGATGGCGCGCTCGGTGCGGGCGGACACCGGCGTCACCGCCAGCCCGGTGCGGCTGAACTGGCTGCCGCCCGGCTGGATCACCTCCGGCGCCACGGTCAGCGGGCAGTCACCGGACCGGTGGCGCACCGATGTGTACGCGGTCCGGCGCGCCCTTGATCCGAGCAGCAAGCTGGACAAGGAGAGGGCCGTCCGGGAGCAGGGTGACCTGTCCGTGGTGGTCGACGACGTCACCGACGCCCCGGCCGGCGGCGAGACGTTCACCGTCGGCGGCCGTCCCGCCCGGCATCCGGTGCGCGCCGACGAGGCCGGCAAGAGCCTGATCTACCTGGTCGTCGACCTCGGTGGCGGCCGGCTGATGACGCTGGCCGGCCACGGCGCCGGGCTCACCCTGGACGACCTGAGGCGGGTGGCCGAGCAGGTCGAGATCACCCCGTCCGGGCTCGGCTGGCTGGGCCGGTAGACGGTCGTGCCGGTGACGTCGGTCAGCGTGGCGGCCTATGCCGGCCGGGTCAACGAGGACTTCACCGGCACCGTGCCGCACGCGGCCGTGCTGATCGACGGCGCCGGGATTCCCGGCGCCGTCGGGGTCTGCCGGCACGGCGTCGCGTGGTACGCCGCCCGGCTCGGCGGCGCCCTGCTCGCGCTGCTGTCCCGCACACCGCAGGGGGACCTCGCGGCGCTGCTCGCCGCAGCGATCGAGCAGGTGACCGGAGAGCACCGTGACACCTGCGACGTCACCGACCCGATCAGCCCGTCGGCGGCGGTCGCCGTGCTGCGCCGCTCCGGCGGCCGGCTCGAGCACCTGGTGCTCGGCGACGCGTTCGTGCTGATCGACCGGCCCGGCGGCAGTCCGCTCGTGGTCACCGACCCGCGCGAGGTGGTGATCAGCCGGCGGTACGAGTCCCTGCTGCGCGACGTCGCCGCGGACAGTGACGGCCACCGCCGCCTGCTGCGGGAGTTGCGGGCCCACCGCAACCGGCCGGGCGGCTTCTGGGTGGCCAAGGACGACCCGCGGGCCGCCGCCGAGGCGGTCACCGGTAGCTGCCCGGCGGCGGACGCCGCCCTGCTCAGCAACGGCGCGGCCCGTGCCGTGGACCCGTTGCGGCTGCTCGGCTGGCAGGACGTCCTGCCCGTTCTGGCCGCCGACGGCCCCGGCGAGATCGTCCGCCGGGTGCGGCCGGCCGAGCAGCGGAGCGGCCTCAGCCCGGACGACGCGACGATCGCGTACTGCACCGGGCTGTTTTGACCGGCGGATCGGCGGGCACGCAGAAACGGTCAGCGTCATCGACAGGGAGGTTTGTGATGCCCGCCCGCAAGGACATGCCGAGCACGATCGCGCGGTCGCCGAAGAAGGCGCAGAAGACCTACGTGAAGGCGCACGACGCCGCGGTCAAGGAGTACGGCGAGGGGGAACGGGCGCACCGGACCGCGTTCGCCGCGGTGAAGCACTCGTTCGAGAAGGTCGGCGACCACTGGGAGCCGAAGGACAAGAAGGGCCCGAGCGACAAGAAGGCCGCCGGTGGCCGCGACACGAAGGCGAAGACGGCCGGCGGCGTCGACGCCAACGCCAGCAAGGACCACCTGATGGGCGTGGCGAAGAAGCTCGACATCAGCGGCCGCTCCAAGATGACCAAGCCGCAGCTGGTCGACGCCATCCAGAAGGCGAACGCGAGCAGCACCCGCAAGTCACGCGCCAAGTAGCCAGTCGCGCAGCCGCTGCTTGACGGCGCGCTGGTCCGGCCGGTGCCGGAAGACCGTCAGGTCCTCGACGTCCACGGTCAGCCGGTGCAGCAGGTCCGGGGGCACCGGGCCGGGCCCGGCGGCGCCGTGCACCACCATCAGGCCGGAGAGCATCGCGTGCTGTTCCCCGGCCGCCCACAGGTTCTCCGCCGGCACGTCCCGCAGGGCAATCAGGCCGGCGGGAAGCCCGGCCGGCGGGGTGAGGCCGTACCAGGGGAGCAGGCCGAGCAGTTCGGTCACGCCGAGCAGCAGATCCGGGGTGGGGCGGGCGATCGACAGCAGCGCCAGGTCGTCGGCGACCCGCTCGGTGAGGTGCCGGCCGCCGAGCGCCAGCACGTCGCCCCGGTTGCCGCAGGTCCACCACAGTTCGCTCAGGTTGGTCGCCAGGAAACGCGGCGAGTGGCGCAGGTACTCCCGGTGCAGCCAGACCCTGCTGTGCCGGACCGCCGCCAGGGCGGCGCCGAGCTCGTGGCGCAGGTCGTCCGGGTCGGCGGCGGCGAGGCCGGCCACCATGGCGAGATCGCGCAGGCTCGCGCCCCGGCCGAGGTGGTAGCCGAAGCGGAAGGCGCGCAGCAGGGTGCGGGTCAGGGCCGCGCCGCGCGGGTCGCCGGTGGCGGTCAGCCGGGCGGCGATCGCGGCGAGGGCGATCAGCGACTCGACCGTGCCGGCCGTCGGCTCGGGGGCCTGCAGGTGGGACTGGACGTGCTGCGCCCGCAGCACCAGCGGGAACGTCTCGGCCTCCAGCTCGGGCAGGTGGCGCAGCTCGTGCAGCAGCCAGCCGGAGCCGGTGAGGTTCGCGGTGATCAGCCGGGCCAGCCGCTCCGGGCCGATCGACTCCACCACGCGGACGAAGAAGTCGCGGTCCACCCGGACGAACCCGTGCAGCCCCTTCACCCCGTGCACCGGGTTGCCGGCGATCTTCTCGGCGATCCGGTCGGCGGCGTCCGGCTCCTGGTCGCGCCGGCGCAGCATCGCCTCCTTGAGCTGCGGCCAGCGGGTGCCGGCCCGGGCCCAGAAGTAGCCGCTGGCGATCGGCTCGTCGATGCTGGTGGTGACCGCCCGGGCGACCCGTTCCGGTTCGGACAGCGCCTCCGCCAGCCGTCCGGCGACCAGCGGATAGCGCCGGGAGAGGGCGACCAGGAACAGGCCCGCCTCCAGCAGGTCCGCGGTGCACGCGTCGGCCATCCGGGCGTGGCGTACGGGCGTGTCCAGCTGCGCCACCACCTCGGCCACCAGGCGCCGACCGGTCGTGGGGGAGAAGCGCGGCAGGAACGTCAGGAACCGGGTGGTCTCGCCCAGGTTGGCGGCGCAGACGTCGGCGAGGCCGGCGGCCCGTTCCGGGGTGCTCAGCAGCTCCTCGACCAGGTCGGCCAGCCGTGGCCCGGTGGGCGGGAAACCGCGCCGGACGTCGGTGAGGAAGGCGGTGGTCTCGCCGAGGTTCTGGGTGGCGACGCCGGCGATGCGCTCGACCCACTCCGGGTCGGCGAGCGCCGCCAGGAGCCGTTCGGCGAGCTGTGCGCCCTCGGCGGCGTACCGGCGGGGTAGCTCGGCCAGGAACCGGGAGGTCTCGCCCAGGTTCGTGGTGCAGGCGTGGGTGATCTCGGTGATCAGTTCCGGACCGGCGAGCCGCGCGACGACGCTCTCGGCGAGCGGCCGCGGCACCTCGGCGAGGAACCGGCTGGTCTCGCCGAGGTTGGTGGTGCAGGTCTCGGCGATGTGGGTGACCAGCTCGTCGCCGTCGAGCGCGGTGATCAGCGCGTACACCCGGGGGAGCCGGCGGCGGCTCTCGCGCAGGAACGCCAGCATGGCGGTGAGGGTGTACTCCAGGAAGTCGTCCGCCACGGCCCGCCAGGTCCCGGTGTCGGTGAGGCGCTGGTCCACCTCGTCGGGGGCGATCCCGGCCAGGCGGTCGATCCGGTCCAGGTTCGCGGTGATGGTGAGCGGGTGCAGGGCGGCGGCGAGTCCCTCCTCGGTCGCCGCGGCGGCCCGCACCACCTCGCGGGCGGCGTCCTCCCGGTCGGCCGCTTCCAGCCGGCCGGCCAGCACGTATCCGGAGGCGGGCGAGTCGCGGGCGATCGCGACGAACATCGGGGTCAGCTCCGAGTCGCGGACCCGGGCGGCCTTGAGGACCAGGGAGCCGTGGCTGGAGTGCAGGAAGCTGTAGCGCCGGAAGTGCCGCCCGTGGGTGGTGCGCTGCACGATGCCGTGGCGCAGCGGGCCGTCGAGGGCGCCCGGGGACACCGACTCCTCCGGGACGGCGAACTCCAGGGCGGCGGTGGCGGCGAGTTTCAGCACGTCGGCCCGGGCCTCGGGCCAGCGGTCGAGGTAGCGCTCGCGGACGTACTCCACCGGGTCGGAGGCGCTGAGCCGCGCGCCGCGGCGCAGCCAGCGCTGCAGGCCCTCGTGCTCCAGATGCTGGCGGACCGCGAAGACGAACGCCCAGCGGTCGCCCTGGTAGAGGGTGAGCCAGTGGTCCACCGCGTGGTCCGGCGGCTGCAGGTCGGTGGCGACGATCCGGGAGGCGGTGTTGATCAGGTCGGCGCCGTCCACCACCATCCGCTCGACGTGGCCCACGACCGGTTGCAGGCTGCGGTGCGAGTCGGGGAACCGCAGCGGGCTGACGTTGCGGGCGAGCAGCAGCAACTTGCCGGGGGAACCCATCGACGTCCACTCGGCGTGCAGCCGGACCGCGAGGTCCTCGTCGAGGTGCGCGTCGTCCACGATGATCAGCGAGTCCGGGCCGGCCACGTGGTGCAGCGCGTCGAGCGCCTGCGGCACCGGCACCTGCTCGTCGACCGTCATCTCGAAGTACCGCGTGGTGCCGCCGCGACTGGCGTGCCGCACGCCGATCCACAGCCCCAGCGTCGTCTTGCCGGCGGCGCCGTCACCGAGCACGAGCACACTGCCGCGATCCAGGCGCCGCTCGATCTGCGGCGCGCGAGCGCCGGCATTGATCGATCCCGCGAGGAACTCGTCGTACGCCGGGCGAAGCTGCTCCTGGTCGGGCTGGAAGACCGGGGCGTGCCGGTCGAGCAGACCGAACGGGTGCACGGCCGAGGGTGGCAGGGGCGCCCTCGCCCACGGCAGCACCGCGTCGGGCCGCAGGCCGAGCCGCTGCGCGACGGCGGCCGCCTCCGGGTCGGTCTCGGCGTCGCGCAGCAGCGTGTCGAAGGCGGCCAGCTGCACCGCGGCGGCGCCCTGCCGCGGGTGGTGTTCGATCACCACACCCAGCGCCAGCCCGGCGTGGAAGATCAGCGCGCCGGAGAGCCCGCCGAACGCGTTGCCGGTGGTCTCCAGCAGCGGCTCGCGCAGCAGCAGCCGGCCGGTCTCGCGCCCGTCGGTGCAGTAGATCTCGCCGTGCAACTCGGCCGTGTCGCGCGCGCCGGCCCGCTCGTCGTACTGGAAGTGCGGGTACCCGATGCCGGCGCAGTCGTGCAGCACGCCGCTGCGGTCGCGGTCGACGCGCCCGAACCCGGTCGGCGGATCGGCCGGCCAGTCGCCGGCGGCGAGGTCGAGGACCGCCAGGTCGCGGCGCTTGTGCGCGGTCACCGCGGTCACCTCGGCGCGCTCGCCGTCGGTGGACCGGATGACGGAGAGGCTGACCGCGGCGGCTCCGGTCTTCTTGTCACGGGTGCAGTGCTCGGCGGTCACCACCACACCGGGCCGCACGAGGTAGCCCGACCCGATCTGGGTGAGGCCGCCGGGCAGCTCGGCCAGCACGGCCACCACCCGCTCCTTCGCCGCGACCATCGACGGTCAGCCGTCTCAGTCCCGCGCGCCGAACCGCGGTCCCGGCTCGCTCTGCTCGGCGACCGCGAAGTTCGACGTCGGCAGGCCGTCCGGGCCTTTCCACAGGGGAGTCAGGGTCAGCCTGAGCGTCTGCGTGGTGGCTGCCCCGGACGACCCGCCGGCGCCCACCAGGCTCCAGCCGATCTCCCCGTTCACGTCCTTGGTGACGACGGCCTGCAGCTCCAGTTCGATCGGCGACAGCTGGAAGAGCATGCTCTGGCCGGCGCCGCGGTTGACGGCCTCGGTCAGCTGGGCGCGGAGCGCCTCGATGGAGTCCGCCAACCCGACGATGCCCGCCGACCCGTCCGACATGCGATGCCGCCTCTCGTGCCGCCTGCCCGTCGCCGCATCGTATCCGCCGACTGTGGACCTCTACCATCGGTGCATGCGTCCCGCTGCCGCGATCACCGAGCTGGAGCGCCTCGCTGCCGAGGGTCCGGTCGTGGGCGAGTCGTGGCCGGCGCGGGTGCGCGGCGTGCTCACCCTCGCTCTCGGCGAGGACCACCATCTGGTCCGCCGGTTCGACGAGGTCCGGGCCCGGCCACTTCTGTCGCGTGCGGACGGAGCCGATCCGGTGGCCCTGCGGATCATCGAGCTCATCGACGCCGCCACCTACGAGTTGCGCCTCACCGGCGGTGACGAGCCGGTCGACGAGCACGCGTACGACCCGGAGCTGTGGGCGCACGTCCGCCAGCAGGTCGAGGACCGGGACTGGGCGAAGGTCGCCAGCCAGACCGCGATCTTCGTGGAGAACCACGTCCGGGTCTGGGCCGGTCGGCCGAAGGACCCGCGCTCCGGCAACGAGCTGGTCGGCAAGGCGCTGTTCCTGGCGGTCCTCGGCGACAACAGCGCCTACCGGCTGGGCGCCCAGGCCGGGGAGCACGAGGGCTGGCGTTACCTGGGCATGGGCTTCGCGCAGGCGCTCAGCAACGTCGACCGGCACCACATCCAGCAGCGCGGCGACGCCCGACGGTACGCGCTGGGCGTGCTCGGCCTCGGCAGTCTGCTGCTGACCCAGCTGCGGCACCAGCACGGCCCGGCGCTGCGCACGGGCTGAGGCGTTCACCCGTTCGACGATTGAGCGGCACTCTGCGGGGCAAGCACCGATATATGCGAGCTTTGACATGGCAGGGCACCGCCAAGGTCTCCGTGGAGACCGTGCCGGATCCCCGGATACAGGAACCCACCGACGCCGTCGTCCGGATCACCTCGACCGCCATCTGCGGCTCCGACCTGCACCTTTACGACGTTCTCGGGATGTACATCGACCAGGGCGACATCCTCGGGCACGAGCCGATGGGCATCGTCGAGGAGGTCGGCCCGGAGGTCACCCACATCCGGCCCGGCGACCGGGTGGTGATCCCGTTCAACATCTCCTGCGGGCACTGCTGGATGTGCAGCCGCGGCTTCTACGCCCAGTGCGAGACCACCCAGAACACCGAGCAGGGCAAGGGCGCCTCACTGTTCGGTTACACCAAGCTCTACGGCCAGGTGCCGGGCGGGCAGGCCCAGTTCCTGCGGGTGCCGCAGGCGCACTTCGGCCCGATCAAGGTGCCCGACCACCACCCGGACGAGCGTTACCTGTTCCTCTCCGACGTGCTGACCACCTCGTGGCAGGCCGCGAAGTACGCCGACATCCAGCCCGGCGACACCGTCTTCGTCACCGGGCTCGGCCCGATCGGGCAGATGAGCGCGCGGATCGCCCGCCACCTGGGCGCCGCCCGGGTGATCGCCTCGGACAGCGTGCCGGAGCGCCTGGAGATGGCCCGCCGCAACGGCATCGAGGTGCTCAACGACGCCGACGTGGACGTGCCCGCCGCGGTCCTCGACCTGACCTCCGGCCGGGGCGCGGACAGCGTCATCGAGTCGGTCGGCATGGAGGCGCACGGCTCGCCGGTCCAGGCCGCCGCGGTGAAGGCGGCCGGCATGCTGCCGGACAAGCTCGCCCGCAAGGCGGTCGAGACCGCTGGCATCGACCGGATGGCCGCGCTCACCACGGCCTTCGCCGCCGTCCGCCGGGCCGGCACGGTGTCGATCATCGGGGTGTACGGCGGCAACGCCGACCCGATGCCGATGATGGACCTGTTCGACAAGGGCGTGACCCTGCGGATGGGCCAGGCGCACGTGAAGCGCTGGGTCGACGACATCATGCCGCTGCTGACCGGCGACGACGACCCGCTCGGCGTGGACGACCTGGTCACCCACCGGCTGCCCCTGGAGGAGGCGCCGCACGCCTACGAGATCTTCAAGCACAAGCAGGACGGCTGCATCAAGGTGGTGCTCAAGCCGTAACCGGCGACTCGACGAGTGTGCCCTCGGCGGTCAGGCGTCTGACCCGCTGCTCGCCCCAGACGCCGAGCGCGCCGAGGGCCTCGTTGAGGGAGGCGCCGTCGGCGGTCAGCGAGTACTCCACGCGGGGCGGGACCTCGCGGTAGATCTCGCGGTGGACCAGCCCGTCCTCCTCCATCTCGCGCAGGTGCTGGACCAGCATCTTCTCGCTCACTCCGGGCAGCGCCCGGCGCAGTTCCCCGAACCGCCGGGTGCCGTGGTTGTGCAGCTCCCACAGGATCAGCGACTTCCACTTGCCGGTCACCACGTCCATCGCCGCGTCGATGCCACAGATGTACGGCCCGCGCCTGCCCATGCTTACCTCCTGGTAAGTACCGCACTAATTAGTGGGTACTTGTCGGCCCTGACGGTACTCGCGAACGATGGTGTCATGTCAACCAGTGCGATGACCCCGTCCCCGATCACCGTGATCGGCCTCGGCCCGATGGGCCGGGCCATGGTCGCCACCCTGCTGCGCGCCGGCCATCCGGTCACCGTCTGGAACCGGACCCCGGGCCGCGCCGACGATCTGCTCAAGGCCGGCGCCACCTGGGCCGGCACCGCGGCCGAGGCGGTCGCCGCCAGCCCGCTGACGATCCTGAGCCTGACCGACTACCGGGCCATGTACCAGATCCTCGGCGACGGCCCGGCGGGCTTCCTGACCGGCCGTGACCTGGTCAACCTCAGCTCGGACACACCCGACGCCTCCCGCGAGGCGGCGGCCTGGGCCGCCGGGCGCGGCGCCCGGTTCCTCACCGGCGGCGTCATGGTCCCGGCCCCGGCGGTCGGCGAGCCGGGGGCGTACGTCTACTACAGCGGACCCGGCGAGGTGTTCGCCGCGCACGAGCCGGCGCTGCGGCTGATCGGCGACCCGCGCTACCTGGGCGCCGACCCGGGCCTGGCGCAGCTGTTCTACCAGGCCCAGCTGGACGTCTTCCTCACCGCCCTGTCCGGGCTGCTGCACGCCACCGCCCTGGTCACCGCCGCCGGGGTGCCCGCGGCCGACTTCCTGCCCGACGCGCTGCGGACGCTCACCGACATCCCGGCGATGGTCGGCGACGGCGCGCAGCTGGCCGCCGAACTGGTGGCCGGCGAGCACCCGGGTGATCTCAGCACCGCGCTGATGATGGGCGCCACCGCCGAGCACATCCTGCGTACCTCCGAGAGGGCCGGCGTCGACCGGGAGCTGCCGGCGGCGGTCAAGTCGCACTACGACCGGGCGATCGCCGCCGGCCTCGGCACCCGGAACTGGACGGCGCTCTACGAGGTGATCAGGGCATCATGACCCGGTGACGATGATCAAGGCGCCGCTCGCTGTCGCGGAGTGCGCGGTGGCGTCGGTGACGGACTGCCTGTCCGCGGCGGCCGGGCTGGCCCACGCGCGCACCGGCCGGCGACCCGCGGTGGAGCTGGACACCGCGCACGTCGCGGCGGCGATGCGCAGCGAGGTGTGGCTGCGCGACCCGGCGGGACACGGCGTCGACGGGTTCGCGCCACTGTCCCGCCTGTGGCCGGCGGGGGACGGCTTCGTGCGTACCCATGCGAACTATCCCTGGCACCGCGCCGCCCTGCTGGCCGCGCTCGGGGTGAGCGACGGCGCGGACGCCGAGGTCGCGCCGCGGGTGGCCGCGGCGATCGCGGCCTGCGGCGCGGCCGAGGTGGAACAGCTGGTGTACGCCCCGGATGCAGCGGGCCCGCACGCTGCTGCGCGACGAGCGGGCCACGGTGGCGGCGGT
>NZ_JBEZZB010000255.1:0-10203 GCF_040638955.1 Actinoplanes sp. NPDC024001 | reverse complement strand
GACCGTCGACGCCACTGACGCCTTCGCGCTGAGCCGGTGGTGGCAGCAGGTTCTGGACTACGTCGACGACGGCCTGCGCCGGGGCGGCCCGGCCGGCGGAACCCGGTGTGCGGATGCTCTGGAGCGCCGCCGTCGAGGGCGAGAGCAACGTCGTGGTCGCCGGCGACACGGTGTTCGTGATGAGTCCCGCCGGGCGGACCGGCGTGGTGGCCTACGCCCTGGCCGACGGCGCCCGGCGCTGGACCCGCGACATCCCGGGGACGCTGGCCGGCTTCCAGGTCGGGCCGGACGACGGCCCGCTGGTCGTCACGGTCGACCCGGTCACCGAGACCGAACCCGACGGCATCGCGACCGGCCGCACGACGGTCGCGCTGCAACCCGCCACCGGCAAGGAGCTGTGGCGGCGCCCGGGCGAGGTGCACGCGTCGACGGTCCATGCCGCGAGCGCCCTCATGGTCCGCTACGACGGCCAGGGCCGCATCTCCCGGCTGACCCGGGTGCGGCTGACCGACGGCGCGCCGCTCTGGGACCGCGCGGGCACCGCGGTGCAGGACATCGCCGTGGAGAACGACACCGGCGAGCCGACCCGGCTGGTCACCAACACCGCCACCGGCGAACTGACCGTGCTGCGCTACGCCGACGCCGAGGTCGTGGCCCGCCGCCGCCTCCCCGGCTTCGTCTCCGAGCCGGCCGTCGGGCGATATGCCGTGCTCCAGGCCGAGAACGGCCGGCTGACGGTGCTGCAGCAGGACGGCGAGGAGTCCGCCAGCACCATCTACCACCTGGACACCCTGCGCGAGATCCCGCACAGCGGCAGCTGGGCCGAGGTGTCGTACGGCTGCGGTGTGATCGTCTGCGGGCACACGGAGGACAGCATGCTGGCGCGGGACCCGGCCGACGGCCGGGTGCTGTGGCGGCTGCCCGGCGCCAACGGCATCTCCGTGCTGCTGCCCGACCGGCTGCTGATCGACGTGCAGGGCGGCGGCGAGCACGTGCTGGTGGAGAGCCGCACCGGCCGGCGCCTCGCCGAGGGGCTGCGCGGCTCGGTGGCGCCCGATTATGACCAGCGGCAGTCGGTGCTGCTGCTGAACCCGGCCTTCTCCCCGCCCGGCCGGGTCTCGGTCACCCACCTGGACATGCGCACCGGCGAGCAGACCCTGCTTGGCTCGCTGGAGTCGCTGCCCGACCAGCAGCGCTGCCAGCTCACCCCCGGCTACCTGGTCTGTGACGGCCCGTCCCGCTTCGTCGTGGTCGCGGTGCCCCGATGACCGTCATCGAACTCGGCGACGTCAGCTCGGACGGGCCGGCTCCGCCGGACCACCGGGCCGGCTCCGGGTTCAGCCCTGGCACCTGGCGGCGGCGGGCAGCGGGTGGCGTCGCGCTGCTCTGCGCACTGCTTCTCGGTGCGTCCGCCCGGCCCGGCACGCCGATGGTGCACGACGTGTGGGAGACGCGGCTCGCCGCCGACTACGCGCTGACGATGCGCCAGGACGGTCTCTACGTGCACCAGAGGCACCGGGACCGCGGCGAACTGGTGGCGTACGAGACGGCCACCGGCCGGGTGCGCTGGACCCGGCCGTTCGACGGCACCCCCACCTACATGGGCGAGGGCGAGGAGGCCGGGATCCTGCTCGTCCCCGGCAACGAGAAGATGACCGAGATCGTCCTCGAGGACGGCAACCCGGGCCTGCAGCTCTACGGCGGCAGCACCACCGCGATCGACAGCGCCACCGGTGACCGGCTGTGGGGCCTCTCCGGCGAGGTGCTCGACGTGCGCCGGGACGCCGTGCTGCTCGGCGACCGGACCAGCGGCGGCGACCTCTCGGCGATCCGGCTGGTCCGCGCCCGCACCGGCACGACCGTCTGGCAGCGCGCGGTGGCCGGCACCCACCAGGTCGTGGTGCACGGCGACGTGATCGTCATCGCCGACGCCGACGGCGACACCACCGTCCTGCGACACGCGACCGGTGCGGTCCGCGACCGGCACCGGCTGGCGTGGACCCCGACCCGGCCGAGCGACGGGGTCGAGACCTACCTGTCTAAGGTGAACGGACTGCTGCTGGTCAACCGGAACGACCCGGCCCGCGCCGAGATCGCCGCCTACCGGTTCGACACGCTGGAGCAGCTCTGGCGCACCGAGCGCAGCCCGTACGCGTACGCCCAGGACTGCGGCCTCGCCCTGTGCATCGCCGAGAGCGCCGGGGTCAGCGCCGTCGAGCCGCTCAGCGGCCGGCAGCTCTGGCAGATCCGCGACCACAGCAGTGTCGCGGCGGTCACCGAGAACCGGGTGCTCGTCTCGATCGAAGGTCCGGACCAGGAGCAGCACCTCCTGGTCGAACCGACGACCGGCCGGCGCATCGGTGCCGGCGGGGCCGGCTGGACGATGTCCACCGCCGACTCGGACGAGGGCCTGCTGCTGATCCGCCGGGTCGGCGAAGGAACCCTCAGCTCGGTCAGCCACCTCGACCTGGAGTCCGGCCGGCTCGTGCGGATCGGGGCGATCGACGGGGCCGACGCCCCGCAGTGCTACAGCGCCGGCCGGTACCTGGCGTGCGACCGCGCCGGCCGGCTCGTCGTCACTGCCTTCGGCTGAGCTCCGCGTCGCCGGCCAGCCGCGCCGCCCGGTCGGCGCCGGCGAGGGCGTCCAGCACCCCGTCCAGCTCGCCGCCGAGCACCAGATCCAGGTTGTACGCCGTGTAGCCGATCCGGTGGTCGGTGATCCGGTTCTGCGGGAAGTTGTAGGTGCGGACCCGCTCCGAGCGGTCCACCGTACGCACCTGGGCCTTGCGCGCGTCACCGGCCGCCGCGTCCGCCGCCTCCTGGGCCTGCGCCAGCAGCCGCGAGCGCAGGATCCGCATGGCGGACTCCTTGTTCTGCAGCTGGCTCTTCTCGTTCTGGCAGCTCACCACGGTGCCGGTGGGCAGGTGGGTGATCCGGACCGCGGAGTCGGTGGTGTTGACCGACTGCCCGCCCGGGCCGGACGAGCGGTAGACGTCGATCCGCAGGTCACCGGGCTCGATCTGGACGTCGACGTCCTCGGCCTCGGGCAGCACCAGCACGCCCGCCGCCGAGGTGTGGATGCGGCCCTGCGACTCGGTGACGGGCACCCGCTGCACGCGGTGCACGCCGCCCTCCCACTTCATCCGGGACCAGACGCCGTGACCGCCCTCGGGCGCGCCCCGGGTCTTCACCGCGATGGAGATGTCCTTCACACCGCCGAGGTCCGACTCCTGCGAGTCGATCACCTCGACCACCCAGCCACGGCGCTCGGCGTACCGGGTGTACATGCGCAGCAGGTCGCCGGCGAAGAGCGCGGACTCCTGGCCGCCCTCCCCCGCCTTGATCTCGATGATCACGTCCTTGGCGTCGCTGGGGTCGCGCGGGATCAGCATCTCGCCGAGCTTCGCCTCCAGCGCCGGCAGGGTCGCCGCGACCGCCTCGACCTCGGAGGCGAACGCCGGGTCCTCGGCGGCCAGCTCCTTGGCCGCGGCCAGATCGGCCCGGGCCGCCTCGAGCTCCTGGTGCGCGGCGTGGAGCGGGGCGAGTTCGGCGAAGCGGCGACCGACCCGGCGGACCAGCGCCTGGTCGGCGTGGATCGACGGATCCTCCATCCGCTTCTCCAGGTCCGCGTACTCGTCGAGAAGCGTGGTCAGACGGTCGGTGCTCATCGGTATCCCCCAGCCCGGTTCGACAGAGCCACCCACATGCGAAGCGACCCACATGCGAACGGCGCCCGCCCCGGAAGGCCGGGACGGGCGCCGTTGAAGCAGTTACTTCTTCTTCGCGGCAGTGACCTTGGCGTACTTCGCCTGGAACTTCGCCACCCGGCCCGCGGTGTCGAGGACGCGCTGCTTGCCGGTGTAGAACGGGTGGCAGGCGCTGCAGGTCTCGACGCGGATCTCGCCGCCCTTGGCGGTGCTGCGAGTGGTGAAAGTGCTGCCGCAGGAGCAGACGACGTTGGTGGTCGTGTACTCCGGGTGGATGCCGCTCTTCATGTCTTCTCGGTCCCTCTCAGATGAACGGGTCGCCGGGTCGCCTTCGATGAGTCGAGACGTGAACCGGAACCCCTACTGGCCGATGTACCAGTCTGCCATGCCTGCGGTACCGCGCGGAAATCAGGAGGCGCAACTGGATTCGCCCTGGTTAACGTGAGCGCCCCTTCAGTAATTCCCGCACGAGAGGTGCGCCGCGATGACCCTGCTCCACGACGTCCTCGATCCGGCCGAACTGGCTGCGGCGGTCGAAACCGGGCACGTCCGGCTGCAGCGGCACCCGACGCGCGAGTTCGTGATCTACAACTACACCGAGGCCTGTCAGTACAGCGCGGCCTGGACGCCGGTCACCCTGGCCTGCCGCGGCCTCGTCGTGGACGCCGGCGGGCGCATCGTGGCGCGGCCGTTCGCCAAGTTCTTCAACCACACCGAGGGCGCCGCCCCGGCGCTCGATCCGGGCGCGGCGGTCACGGTGACCGACAAGGCGGACGGCAGCCTCGGCGTGATCTACCACGACGGCTCCGGCCTGGCTGTCGCCACCCGCGGATCGTTCGCGTCCGACCAGGCGCTGCACGCCACCGAGCTGTTGCGTACGCGCTACCCGGGCTTCGTTCCCCCGGCCGGTCTGACGGTGCTCGTGGAGATCATCTACCCGGGCAACCGGATCGTGGTGGACTACGCCGGCCTCGACGACCTGGTGCTGCTCGGCGCGGTCGAGATCGCCACCGGCCGCTCGTTCGGGCCGTCCGCGGTGCCGGAGTGGCCGGGCCCGGCGGTCGAGACGTTCGGCTACGCGACCCTGGCCGAGGCGCTCGCCGCGCCGCCGCGCGACGGGCGGGAAGGTCTGGTCGTCCACTTCACCGAGACCGATCAGCGCGTGAAGATCAAATATGCGGAGTACGTACGGTTGCACCGGCTGGTCACCGGGCTGTCCCCGCGTACCGTGTGGGAAATCCTCGCCAACGGCGGCGACCTGGACGCATTGACCGCGCCGCTGCCCGACGAATTCCATGTCTGGGTGCGCGGCGTCGCCGCGGAGCTGACCGCGACCGTCGAGGCGCGCGCGGCCGCCGTCGAGGCGGCCTTCGCCGAGATCGTCGCGGCGCTGCCGGCGGGCTGGGGCCGCAAGGAGTTCGCGGCCGCCGCGGTGCGCAGCGAGTTCCGGGGTGAGCTGTTCCTGCGGCTCGACGGCAAGGACTACCGTCCCGGCCTGTGGCAGCGCGCCCGGCCGGCCGGTTAAGAGGAAACCTGGGGATGAAGCGACTTCTGATCACGCGGGGCCTGCCCGCCTCCGGCAAGACCACGTTCGCGCGCAAGCTGCAGCCGGACGTGGTCCGGGTCAACCGGGACGACCTGCGGGTCATGCTGCACGGCCGGCGCCTGTTCACGCAGCGGGCCGAGGCGCAGGTGACGCAGGCGCAGCGGGCCGCGGTGGAGGCGCTGCTGCGGGCGCACGGCAGCGTCATCGTGGACGACACGAACCTGCGCGCCAAGACGGTCCGCGAGTGGGCCGAGATGGCCGCCCGGTTCGAGGCGGCGTTCGAGGTGCACGACTTCACCGACGTCCCGCTGGAGGAGTGCCTCCGGCGGGACGCGGAACGGTCCGAGGAGGTGCGGGTCGGCGAGGACGCGATCCGCCGGATGCACGAGCGCTATCTGGCCGGGAAGAACCTGCCGCTCCCGGTGCCGTGGGTGGAGCGCGGCGGCCCGGGAGTCGTCTATCAGCCCGACCCGGAGCTGCCCGCCGCGGTGCTCGTCGACATCGACGGGACGGTCGCGCTGATGGCCGGCCGCAGCCCGTACGACTGGGGCCGGGTCGGTGAGGACGAGCCGAATCAGGCGGTCGTCACCGCGGTGCGGGCGATGCACGCCGCC
This sequence comes from Actinoplanes sp. NPDC024001, assembly GCF_040638955.1. Lineage (NCBI taxonomy): Bacteria > Bacillati > Actinomycetota > Actinomycetes > Micromonosporales > Micromonosporaceae > Actinoplanes > Actinoplanes sp. NPDC024001. The sequence continues at coordinate 4,336 of NZ_JBEZZB010000255.1, read as the reverse complement.
GGTCACGTCATCGTCTTCTGCTCCGGGCGTGACGAGGTGTGCCGGCCGGAGACCGAGGCCTGGCTGGACCTGTTCGTCGGCGTGCCGTACGAAGCGTTGTTCATGCGACCGGCCGGCGACAGCCGCAAGGACTCCGTCGTCAAGCGGGAGATCTTCGACCGAGAGGTCCGTGATCGCTGGCGGATCGTCGGAGTGTTCGACGACCGTCAGCAGGTGGTACGCATGTGGCGGGCGCTCGGCCTGACGGTGTTCCAGGTAGCGGAGGGAGACTTCTAGGTGGCGGTGAAGTACCCGCGCACGTTCCATCTGCCCGACTCGCCGGGTGCGACGTCCGACGATCGCGTTCAGGACGATCTGTCCTGGCTGGACGGCGAGCTCGTGGTGACCGAGAAGATGGACGGCGGGAACCTCACCTTCACCCGCGACTCGATGTTCGCGCGGTCGCTCGACTCCGGCACCCAGCCGTGGGACCGGCCGGCGAAGGCGCTGTGGGCGATGACGGCGTACCGGATACCGGACGACTGGCGGGTCTGCGGCGAGTCCATGTGGGCTCGCCGCAGCATCGCCTACTCGGATCTGCCCGGCGTGTTCCTGGTCTTCGGCATCTGGGACGAGACGGACACCCTGCTCGGCTGGGACGACACGGTCGACTGGGCTCGCCGCCTGGAGCTGCCGATGGTCCCGGTCCTCTATCGCGGCGGCAGCCTCTCCGAGGCACGCGCCGCCTGGGCGGCGCAGCGCGATCCACAGACCTCAGAGGGGTACGTGGTGCGCGCGGCCGGCCGGATCCCCGCCGCCGAGTTCTCCCACAAGCTCCTCAAATGGGTACGCGCGGAGCACGTCCGTACCGAGGCGTCCTGGCGGCACCGCGACGACTTCGCCGTCAACGAGTTCGCCTAGCCGGCTTTGACCTCCGCCTCGCTGCGGAGCAGGCAGAACTCGTTGCCTTCCGGGTCGCTGAAGACCACCCAGCCGGTGCCGTCCACGGCCCGCAGGTCGTCGACCGGTTTGGCGCCGAGGGCGATCAGCCGGTCGTACTCCTCGTCGCGGGTGCCCTCGGCCGGCCGCAGGTCGAAGTGGATCCGGTTCTTGCCCTGTTTCGGCTCCGGAACCTCGATGAACAGCACCCGGTGCCGCCCGTCCCGGGACATGATCAGGCATTCCTCGTGGCCGGGCTCGTTCGGGTCCTCCGGGTCGTCGACGTAGTCCAGAACCTGCTGCCACCACCGGCTCAGCGCGAAGGCGTCAGTGGCGTCGACGGTCGTGTGCGAGATGAACGAGGTCATGGCTTCACGCTAGTTGGCGTGCGGGCACCGCCGCATTCCGTCCCGGGCCAGATTCGCCGCCTCCTCGTCGAGGTAGAAGGCGGGGCGCAGGTCGAGTTCGTCGTAGTAGCGGTGGAAGACCGGGGTGATGCCGCCGGACATGGGCGGCACGATCCAGGTCCAGTCGGCGGGGACCGGCCGTCCGGCTTTCTCCTCGTTGCGGAGGTGGGCCAGGAACCGCTGGGACTCGGTGTGGTGGTCGCTCATCTTCACCCCGGCCTGCTCGAAGCTGTGCAGCACCGCCCGGTTCAGCTCGACCAGGGCGCGGTCGCGCCACAGGGTCGACTCGCGGCTGGTGTCCAGGCCCAGCCGGGCGGCGACGGTGGGCAGCATGTCGTAGCGGTCGGTGTCGGCGAGGTTGCGGGCGCCGATCTCGGTGCCCATGTACCAGCCGTTGAACGGGGCCAGCGGGTAGTGCACCCCGCCGATGGTGAGCCGCATGTTGGAGATGGCCGGCACGGCGTGCCAGCGCAGCCCCAGCTCGGCGAACCAGCTGTGGTCCGGGTGGCTGAGCGGCACCTCGCGAATCGCGCGTTCCGGCAGTTCGTAGAGGCGCACCCCCTCGCCCGGTGTCTCGATGACGAGCGGGAGCACGTCGAAGGCCTCGCCCTTGCCCTGCCAGCCGTATCCGCGGACCGCGGTGGTGAAGCCGATCTGGCGCGGGTCGCCGACCGTGCGGCCGTCCTCGGTCCGGTAGCCGGCGTAGCGGATCAGCTGCTCGTTCCAGACCCGCGCGTACGGCTGGCCGGGCTGCGCCGGCGGGAAGATGCTGATCACCGGCCGCAGCTGACCGTTTCCGGCCGTCTGCAGGTGTTGCACGAGCAGCGAGTAGATCTCGTCGGCGGTCCGGGCCCGCCGCCGGTCGAGCACCAGCAGGCTGCGCCAGTAGAGCCGCCCGATGCACCGGCTGGCGTTGCGCCAGGCCATCCTGGCGCCGTGCGCGAGTTCGTCGGTGGTGTGCACGTAGCTGCCGGTGGCGGCGATCTGGGCACGCACGATGGCGAGCCGGGGCTCGACCGGGCCGAGCCGGGGGTTCTCCAGGTAGCAGCGGCGCAGGAAGTCCTCGGCCTCACCGGGGTCGACGGGCGCGGAGGGATCCCAGGGTTCCGTGGGATGGTCCCGGTAACCAGGCACGATCATCGGGCGCCTCCGGATTATCGAGGGATGGGGATACCGGAGGTTCGCATGACCCTGGATGGGCAGAATCAGACAATCTGTGCGACAAATGCGACGCGGCCCACCCGATGGGGTGGGCCGCGTAACTTTTGCGTGGTTACTCGCCAGGCGTCGACTTGGCGATCTGCATCAGGAACTCGATGTTGGTCCGGGTCTGCTTGAGCCGGTCCAGCAGGAGGTCCAGAGCCGCGCCGGACTCCAGCGAGCTGAGCACCTTGCGGAGCTTGTGGATGATCGCCAGCTCCTCCTTGCCCATCAGGATCTCTTCCTTACGAGTACCGGAGGCGGAGACGTCCACGGCCGGGAAGACCCGCTTGTCAGCGATCTTGCGGTCGAGCTTGAGCTCGGCGTTACCCGTGCCCTTGAACTCCTCGAAGATCACCGTGTCCATCATCGACCCGGTCTCCACCAGCGCGGTCGCGAGAATGGTGAGCGAGCCACCGTTCTCGATGTTGCGCGCCGCGCCGAGGAAGCGCTTCGGCGGGTAGAGCGCGGTCGAATCGATACCACCCGACATGATGCGGCCGGAGGCCGGCGCCGCCAGGTTGTACGACCGGCCGAGCCGGGTCACCGAGTCGAGCAGCACGACCACGTCGTGGCCCAGCTCGACCAGGCGCTTGGCCCGCTCGATCGCCAGCTCGGCGACCGTGGTGTGGTCCTGCGGCGGCCGGTCGAACGTGGCCGCGATGACCTCGCCCTTCACCGAGCGCTGCATGTCGGTGACCTCTTCGGGCCGCTCGTCCACGAGCACGACCATCAGGTGGCACTCGGGGTTGTTGCGGGTGATCGCGTTCGCGAGCGCCTGCAGCACCATCGTCTTACCGGCCTTCGGCGGCGAGACGATCAGCGCCCGCTGGCCCTTGCCGATCGGCATGACCAGGTCGATGACGCGGGTGGTGAGGATGTGCGGCTCGGTCTCCAGCCGCAGGCGCTCCTGCGGGTAGAGCGGCGTGAGCTTGTAGAACTCGGGACGCCGGCGGGCCTCGTCGGGCTCCATGCCGTTGATGGTGTCGAGCCGGACCAGCGGGTTGTACTTGTCCCGCCGCTGCTCGTTGCCACCGTCACGCGGGGCGGAGCGCACCGCGCCGGTGACCGCGTCACCGCGGCGCAGCCCGTACTTCTTCACCTGCGACATCGAGACGTACACGTCGTTGGGGCCGGACAGGTAGCCGGTGGTCCGCACGAACGCGTAGTTGTCCAGCACGTCGAGGATGCCGGCGACCGGAACGAGCACCTCGTCCTCGGCGACGTGCGGCTCACGGCCCTCCCGCTGGCCGCTGTCACGCTGGTCGCCGTCACGGTCGCGGCCACGGCGGCGGTCCCGGAAGCGGCTGCGCCGGCTCCGCCGGCCGCCCTCGCCGGACTCGTTGTCGTCGTCGTCGTGACCCTGGTCGGCCCGGGGCGCGCGATCGCGGTCGCGGTCCCGATCACGATCCCGGTCGCGGTCGCGGTCGCGGTCGCCGTCACGCTGCTGGCCGTCACGCTGCTGGCCGTCGCGCTGCTGGCCGTCGCGCTGCTGGCCGTCACGCTGGTTACGCTGCCGGTCCCGGTTGCGCTCACCGCGCTCGGGCCGGTCGCCACGCTCGGGGCGCTCGGTCGTCTCGGCCGGAGCGGCGGGCGTGGTCTCCACCGCCGGGGCGGCCGCCACGGCGGCGGGGGCCTCCGTGGTCTCCTTCACGGGCACCTCACGCGGCTCCGCGTCGCGGGTCGCCGCGGCACGGGAGCCACGCTCGCGGCTGCGACGGGACGGGCGCTCGGCCGCCGGGGCGGACGGAGCCGTTTCGGCCGGGGCGGCTGCGGTTTGCGGCGCGGGGGCAGCCTCGACCGGGGCGGCC
>NZ_JBEZZB010000254.1:0-10221 GCF_040638955.1 Actinoplanes sp. NPDC024001 | reverse complement strand
CCCAAGCCGGTGACCCCGCCCGCGCCCGCCGCCAAGCCGGCGCCGGCCAAGCCCGCGGCACCCGCCGCCAAGCCCGCGGCCGCGGAGAAGCCCGCCGCCAAGCCGTCGGTGGACGGGGCGAAGACCACCACCCTGCGCGGTGTCGCTGCCAAGATCGTCCAGAACATGGAGACCTCGCTCGAGGTGCCCACCGCCACGTCGGTGCGCGCGGTCCCGGCGAAGCTCATGGTGGACAACCGCATCGTCATCAACAACCACCTCTCGCGCGGCCGCGGTGGCAAGGTCAGCTTCACCCACCTGATCGGCTGGGCGCTGATCCGGGCGGTCGTCGCCCACCCGGAGATGAACAACTCGTTCGCCGAGATCGACGGCAAGCCCGCGCTGGTCCAGCCCGAGCACATCAACCTCGGCATCGCGATCGACCTCGCCAAGAAGGACGGCTCCCGCACGCTGGTCGTGCCGTCCATCAAGAACTGCGAGACGATGGACTTCCGGCAGTTCTGGCAGGCGTACGAGGACGTGGTCCGGCGCGCCCGCCGCAACGAGCTGACCATGGACGACTACTCCGGGACCACGATCTCGCTGACCAACCCCGGCGGCATCGGCACGGTGCACTCCATCCCGCGTCTGATGAACGGGCAGAGCGCGATCATCGGCGTCGGCGCGATGGAGTACCCGGCGCCCTACTCCGGGATGAGCGACGAGACCCTGGCCGACCATGGCGTCAGCAAGGTCACCACGCTGACCAGCACCTACGACCACCGGGTCATCCAGGGCGCGCAGTCCGGCGAGTTCCTCAAGGTCATGCACGAGCTGCTGCTCGGCCAGCACGGTTTCTACGACGACATCTTCACGGCGCTGCGGATTCCGTACGAGCCGGTGCGCTGGGTGCGCGACGTGGCCCGCACCTCCGAGGGGCAGATCGACAAGGCCGCCCGGGTGGTCGAGCTGATCCACGCGTACCGGGTGCGCGGTCACCTGATGGCCGACACCGACCCGCTCGAGTTCACCATCCGCAAGCACCCCGACCTGGACGTGCTGCAGCACGGCCTGACCCTGTGGGACCTGGACCGGACCTTCCCGGTCGGCGGTTTCGCCGGCAAGCAGAAGATGAAGCTGCGCGACGTGCTCGGCGTGCTGCGCGACAGCTACTGCCGCCGGATCGGCATCGAGTACATGCACATCCAGGACCCGGAGGAGCGCCGCTGGGTCCAGGAGCGCATCGAGGTCAAGTACACGAAGCCGGACACCGAGGAGCAGAAGCACATCCTGCACCGGCTCAACGCCGGCGAGGCCTTCGAGACCTTCCTGCAGACCAAGTACGTCGGGCAGAAGCGGTTCTCGCTGGAGGGCGGCGAGTCGCTGATCCCGCTGCTCGACGCGGTCCTGCAGTCGTCGGCCGAGGCCGGTCTCGACGAGATGGTGATCGGCATGGCCCACCGCGGCCGCCTCAACGTGCTCACCAACATCGTCGGCAAGCCGTACGAGAAGATCTTCAACGAGTTCGAGGGTCAGATGGACCCGAAGTCGGCGCACGGCTCCGGTGACGTCAAGTACCACCTGGGCCAGACCGGCAAGTACACGACGCCGGACGGCGAGCACTCCACCACCGTCAGCGTGGTCGCCAACCCGTCGCACCTGGAGGCCGTGGACCCGGTGCTGGAGGGCATCGTCCGGGCCAAGCAGGACCGCCTCGACCTGGGCCTGCACGGCTACACGGTGCTGCCGGTGCTGGTGCACGGCGACGCCGCGTTCGCCGGCCAGGGCGTGGTCGCCGAGACGCTGAACCTGTCGCAGCTGCGCGGTTACCGCACCGGCGGCACGGTCCACGTGATCGTGAACAACCAGGTCGGCTTCACCACCGCCCCGGAGTACAGCCGCTCCTCGATGTACTCGACCGACGTCGCCCGGATGATCCAGGCGCCGATCTTCCACGTGAACGGCGACGACCCCGAGGCCGTCGTCCGGGTCGCCAAGCTGGCCTTCGAGTACCGGCAGGCGTTCAACAAGGACGTCGTGATCGACATGATCTGCTACCGCCGGCGCGGTCACAACGAGGGCGACGACCCGTCGATGACCAACCCGCGGATGTACCAGATCATCGACACCAAGCGCAGCGTGCGCAAGCTCTACACCGAGGAGCTGATCGGCCGCGGTGACATCACCGTGCAGGAGGCCGAGGAGCAGCTGCGCGACTACCAGGGCCGGCTCGAGGAGGTCTTCAAGGCCACCCGCGACTCGGCGGGCAGCCCGCCGCGGCCGCACATCATCGCCGAGGAGCGCGAGCCCGAGGTGGAGACCGCCGTCGACCCCGGCGTGGTCCGCGCGATCGGCCAGGCGCACATCGAGCTGCCCGAGGGCTTCACCCCGCACAAGCGGGTCCAGCAGCTGCTCGACCGGCGGGCCAAGATGGCCACCGACGGTGGCATCGACTGGGGCTTCGGTGAGCTGATCGCCTTCGGCTCGCTGCTCAACCAGGGCGTCACGGTCCGGCTCGCCGGCCAGGACTCCCGGCGCGGCACGTTCACCTCGCGGCACGCCGCGATCGTCGACTCGAAGACCGGCAAGGACTTCCTGCCGCTCTCCTCGATGATCACCGGCAACGCCCGGTTCTTCGTGCACGACTCGCTGCTGAGCGAGTACGCGGCGATGGGCTTCGAGTACGGCTACTCGGTGGAGAACCCGGACGCGCTGGTCCTCTGGGAGGCCCAGTTCGGTGACTTCGTCAACGGCGCCCAGTCGATCGTCGACGAGTTCCTCTCCTCCGGCGAGGTGAAGTGGGGCCAGCAGTCGTCGCTGGTGCTGCTGCTCCCGCACGGCATGGAGGGCCAGGGCCCGGACCACTCGTCCGGCCGCCCCGAGCGGTTCCTGCAGCTCTGCGCGCAGGACAACATGCGGGTGGCGAACCCGACCACCCCGGCGAACTACTTCCACCTGCTGCGCCGCCAGGCCCTGTCCAGCAAGCGCAAGCCGCTGGTGGTCTTCTCGCCGAAGTCGCTGCTGCGTCACAAGCTGGCGACGTCGTCGGTCAACGAGTTCACCCAGGGCACGTTCCAGCCGGTGCTCGGCGACGGCGGGATCAACGGCACGCCGCTGGACGCCGGTTCGGTGAAGCGGGTCCTGCTCTGCTCCGGCAAGGTCTACTACGACCTGTTCCAGGCCCGGGCGGACCGGGGCATCACCGACACCGCGATCATCCGGATGGAGCAGATCTACCCGCTGCCCGTCGAGGAGCTGAAGGCGGTGCTGGCGCAGTACCCGAACGCCGAGGACTTCGCCTGGGTGCAGGAGGAGCCGGCCAACCAGGGCGCCTGGTCGTTCGTCGCGCTCAACCTGCTGGAGCACCTCGAGGGCGTGCGGCTGCGGCGGATCTCCCGCCCGGCGGCGGCCGCCCCGGCGGTCGGCTCGGCCAAGATGCACGAGGCCGAGCAGGCCGCGCTGATCGAGGCCTCGCTGCCGCGTCCGTAAGCACACGGTGAGAGGGGGCGCTCCGCTGCGGCGGGGCGCCCCCTCTTACTATCCGCACATGTACTTCACCGATCGTGGCATCGAGGAACTGGTCGAACGGCGCGGCGAGGAGACCGTGACCCTCGAGTGGCTGGGTGAGCAGCTGCGCACGTTCGTCGACCTCAACCCCGAGTTCGAGACCCCGATCGAGCGTTTCGCCACTTGGCTCGCCCGCGACGACGACGAGGACGAGGAGTGACCGTCCGCAGCAGGCGGATCAGCAGCTCCAGCTGAGCGGTCATCCCCGCCAGGTTGCCGTTCATGCTCCCCAGGCGGTCCTCCATCGCCGCCAGCTCGGTGACGATCGCGTCCCTCAGCCGGTCCGCCGAGGTCGCCTGGGCTTCCAGAACCTTGATTCTCTCGTCGATCTGCCACCCCAACGCGACCTCCCCTGGTCGACCAGCGACTACTAGGCACTACGCTAGTTTGCACGTGACGGGCGTCATCCACAAGACGGGACTTTCGGCCCGTACGAGAGGGTGGGCGGCCGGTAGGTTGATGGCGTGGCACGCAGTGTTTACGTCGCGGGCTTGGGCCCGGGTGTCGGCAAGGGGACCGTGGCTCTCGGCATCGTCGAGCTGCTCTCCCGGCAGGTGGCGCGGGTCGGCGTGTTCCGCCCGCTGGTCTCCGGCAGCGGGCAGGATCCCCTGCTCACGCTGCTGCGCGAGCGCTATCCCGGCCCGGTGGCCTACGAGGACTCCTTCGGCGCGACCATCGCCGAGGCGACCGCGCTGGTCGCCGACGGCCGCCGCGAGGAGCTGATCGGCCGGATCGTCGAGCGTTACCGCGAGGTCGAGCGACAGAGCTCGGCGGTGGTGGTGATCGGCAGCGACTTCGTCGACAAACCACAGGAGGGCCGCGAGGAGCTGCCCCGTGAGCTCGCCTTCAACGCCCGGCTGGCGACCGAGTTCGGCAGCGTGGTGGTGCCGGTGGTCAGCGGCGAGGGCCGAGGCCCCGAGTCACTGGCGGCCGCCGCGCGTAGTGCGTACCACTCACTTGACGATCTGGGCGCGACCGTCGTCGCAGTGATCGCCAACCGGGTGCCCGACGCCGCCCGTGGCGGCGTGCCGGACGGGCTGGCCGTGCCTTTCTGGGCGGTGCCGGAGGTGCCGGCGATAGCCGCGCCGACGGTGGGCGAGGTGGCCACCGCGCTGGGCGCCACGGTCTTCTCCGGCACACCCGGCGCCCTCGACCGCGACGTGCTCGACTACGTGGTCGGCGCCGCCCAGGTGCCGACCGTGCTGGAGCACCTGACCGAGGGGGCGCTGCTGATCACCCCCGGCGACCGGGCCGATCTGCTGGTCGCCGCGAGCGCCGCGCACGCCGCCGGCACGGTCACCCTGGCCGGCCTGATGCTGACCCTCGGCGAGCCGCCCGACGAGCGGGCCGTGCGGGTCATCGAGCGTCTCAACACCGGGCTGGCCATCCTGATCGCCGAGTCCGACAGCTACCACACCATCTCCGCGGCCGGCCGCATCGAGGCGCAGCTCAGCACACCCCGCAAGGTGGACGCGGCGCTCGGCGTCTTCGAGGAAAATGTGGACACCGCCGAGCTGACCGGCCTGCTGGACGTGGCACGTTCCAGCCGGGTCACCCCGCTGATGTTCGAGAACGACCTGATCGACAAGGCCCGCGCCGACCGCCGGCACCTGGTGCTGCCCGAGGGCACCGAGGAGCGGATCCTGCGCGCCACCGAGACGCTGCTGCGCCGTGGGGTCGCCGACCTGACCCTGCTCGGCGACCCGGACGAGATCAACCGGCGGGCCCGCGAGATCGGGGTGGAGATCGGCGGGGCACGGCTGGTCGACCCGGCGACCAGCCAGTGGCGCGAAGACTTCGCCGGCCGCTACGCCGAGCTGCGCAAACACCGCGGCGTCACGCTCGACCTGGCCTACGACGTGGTCCGCGACGTCAACTACTTCGGCACCCTGATGGTCGCAGCCGGGCTGGCCGACGGCATGGTCTCCGGCGCCACCCACACCACGGCCGCGACCATCCGCCCGGCCTTCGAGATCATCAAGACGGTGCCCGGCCTGTCGGTCGCGTCCAGCGTCTTCTTCATGCTGCTCGCCGACCGGGTGCTGGTCTATGGTGACTGCGCGGTCAACCCCGACCCGGACGCCGCGCAGCTGGCCGACATCGCGCTCTCCTCGGCACAGACCGCGGCCGCGTTCGGCATCGAGCCGCGGGTCGCGATGCTGTCCTACTCGACCGGCAGCTCCGGCTCCGGCGCCGACGTGGACAAGGTGGCCGCGGCCACCGCGCTGGTCCGCGAGCGCCGCCCCGACCTGCCCGTCGAGGGCCCGATCCAGTACGACGCGGCCATCGACCCGGCCGTCGCCGCCGCCAAGCTGCCCGGCAGCGCGGTGGCCGGCAAAGCCACCGTCTTCGTGTTCCCCGACCTCAACACGGGCAACAACACCTACAAGGCGGTGCAGCGCTCGGCCAACGCGGTGGCGGTCGGCCCGGTCATGCAGGGCCTGCGGCGCCCGGTCAACGACCTGTCCCGCGGCGCCACCGTCAAGGACATCGTCAACACAGTCGCCATCACGGCGATCCAGGCGGGAGCGAGATGACCCGGGTTCTGGTGCTCAACAGCGGCTCGTCGTCGCTGCGCTACCGGCTCTTCGACGGCTCGGAGGTGCTGGCCAAAGGCCTGATCCAGCGGATCGGCGAGGCCGGCGGGGACGCGGCCGACCACGGTGAGGCGCTGCAGCGGCTGATGGACACCGTCGACCTGACCGGACTGGCCGCGGTCGGGCATCGGGTGGTGCACGGCGGCGACCGGTTCACCGCGTCCACCGTGATCACCGACGAGGTCGCCGCGACGATCGAGGAGCTGATCCCGCTCGCGCCGCTGCACAACCCGGCCGCGCTGACCGGCATCAAGGTCGCCCGCAAACTGCTGCCGGACGTGCCGCAGGTGGCGGTCTTCGACACCGCCTTCCACGCGAGCATCCCACCCGAGGGGGTGTTCTGGGCGGTCGACCGGGATCTGGCGCAACGCTGGGGCCTCCGGCGGTACGGGTTCCACGGGACCTCCCACGCGTATGTGTCGAGGGAGACGGCCCGGCTGCTCGGCAAACCGCCCGCCGAGACCAATGTGATCACCCTGCACCTGGGCAACGGCTCCAGCGCCACCGCGGTCCAGGGCGGCCGCAGCGTGGCCACCTCGATGGGCATGACCCCGCTCAGCGGCCTCGTCATGGGCACCCGATCGGGTGACATCGACCCCAGCCTGGTCTTCCACCTGCACCGGGTCGCCGGTCTGCCGCTCGACGAGATCGAGGACATGCTGACCCGGCGGTCCGGCCTGCTCGGCCTCACCGGCGACAACGACATGCGGACCGTGCTGGAGCGCCGGGCCGCCGGCGACGCCGAGGCCGCCCTCGCCTTCGACGTCTACTGCCGCCGCCTGCGCGAATACGTCGGGTCCTACCTGGCCGTCCTCGGCCGGCTGGACGCGATCACCTTCACCGCCGGCGTCGGCGAGAACTCGCCGGACGTGCGCAGCGGCGCCCTCACCGGGCTGGAGGCGCTGGGGATCGCCATCGACCCGGAGCGCAACGCGCGCAACGAACTGATCATCTCCCCGGACGGCTCACCGATCACCGTCTGTGTGGTGCCGACCGAGGAGGAGTTGGAGATCGCCGACGAGGCTCGCCGGGCGGTCGGGTCAGCCGAGAGCTAGCGTCCGGCTCAGCCGGAACGAGCGTCGCGCAGCGTCGGCTCAGCCGGAACCAGCGTCGTTCAGCCGGAACCAGCGTCGCGCAGCGTCGGCTCGGCCGGGAACCAGCGTCGGCCCAGCCGGAACCAGCCGGGAGCCGGCATCGGCTCGGCCGGAACCAGCCGGGAGCCGGCATCGGCTCGGCGTCGGCTCAGCCGGGAGCCGGCATCGGCTCGGCGTCGGCTCAGCCGGGAGCCGGCATCGGCTCGGCGTCGGCTCAGCCGGGAGCCGGCATCGGCTCGGCGTCGGCTCAGCCGGGAGCCGGCATCGGCTCAGGCGAGAGCCAGCCAGGCGACCAGCGCGATCAGCACGACGGCGACCACGCCGCCGATCACCAGCGGGAGCTTGGACGGCGCGGAGGCCTCCGGCGTGGTGCGGGTGAACGCCCGGAACGCCTCGGTGTTGCCACTCGGGTCGACGTTGTTGTCAGACATGCGCCGACCCTAGCGAAACCGGTCAAGGATGGCGAAGTCCAGCACCTGATCGGCGGAACCGGGTGTGACTTCGGCGACGGGCAGCTTGATCACGGCACGGCACAATGGGTCAGGTGTTACGTCGTGCCGTTGCCGCCCTGACCGCTCTCGCCGCTGCCGCGGCGCTGTCCGCCTGCACCTCGAAATCGGAGGACCCCGACGCCACCTCGCCCGCCGGCTTCTCGGGAAGCGCCACGCCGGAGGCCACGTCCGCCGGCGCGCCGCAGCAGAACCTCCCGGTGCAGACCCAGGAGCTGCAATTCAACCGGGACGGCAGCCGGCCGTTGCCCACGAAGGTCTGGCTGCCGGCGTCCGGCGGACCCTACCCGCTGATCTATTTCAGTCACGGGCTCACGTCGCAGCCGGACGACTACGCCGATCTGCTGAACGCCTGGGCCCAGGCCGGGTTCGTGGTGGCCGCACCGAAATACCCGCACACCTGGAACCAGGCCCCCGAATACCGGGCCGATGACGTGGTCAATCAGCCCGCCGACGCGCGGTATGTGATCACCGAGGTGCTGAAGGCGCTGCCCGCTCAGATCGATCCGAACCGGATCGCGGCCGCCGGGCACTCCGCTGGGGCCATCACCACGATCGGTCTGTTCAGCGGCAGCCGGGACGAGCGCCTCAAGGCCGGCGTGCTCCTGGCCGGACGGCAGATGCCGGAGCCCGCGCCGTTCTCCGGCACGGCGGCGCCGCTGCTGTTCGTGCAGGGCAAACTCGACACGACGGTGACCTACGAGCAGGCGTACGGCGCCTACAACGAGGTGACCTGGCCGAAGGCGTTCCTGGAGATCCCGCAGGGCACCCACCTGCCGCATCGGGACCAGCCGGTGGTGGTCGCCACGACTACGACGGACTTCTGGCGGTGGGCGCTCTACGGGGACGAGGCGGCCAAGGCGCGGCTGCCCCAGGACGCTGCCGCGACCGGCGCCGCCGGCCTGACCGGCACCCTCTGAATCCACAGGGCACCGCTCGCCTCCAGCCACCCAGCTGTCACCCAGCGCTGCCTCAAGGGCTCGCAGGCAGCACTGAACGACAGCCGACCAACGCGGCTGACACCCACCGCTGCCCACGAGCCCGCGAGCAGCACTGAACGACAGCCGACCAACGCGGCTGACACCCAGCGCTGCCCCACGAGCCCGCGAGCAGCACTGAACGACAGCCGGGCAACGCGGCTGACACCCAGCGCTGCCCCACGAGCCCGCGAGCAGCACTGAACGACAGCCGACCAACGCGGCTGACACCCAGCGCTGCCTTACGGGCCCGCGAGCAGCACTGAACGACAGCCGACCAACGCGGCTGAGGTCCGGCGCTGGGCCGGGCGAGGGCGAGCAGCTGCGCTTCCGGTGGGCACGATGGGCGGCCCGCAGCGGCGGATGATCACGCGGCTCGAGCAGGGACGGGGCGGCGGGGCGGCAGGCGGCGGGTTACGCGTACCGAAAGGGATCAGGCGTGGTCGAGGGCGACCTTGCCGAACACATCGCCGGAGGCGAGGCGGGCGAAAGCCTGCTCGACCTCGCCGAAGGCGAAGGTCGAGTCGATCACCGGCTGCACCGTGCCGGACGCGCACAGCTCGAGCAACTCCGCCAGCTCGGCCGCGGTGCCCATGCTGCTGCCCAGGATCTCCAGCTGCATCGCGAACACCCGCCGCAGGTCCACCTCGGCCTGGTGACCGGCGGTCGCCCCGCACACCACGATCCGGGCGCCCGGCGCCGCGCATTTCATGGAGTGTTGGAAGGTCGGCGCGCCGACTGACTCGATCACCACGTCGACGCGTTCCGGGAGGCGCGCGCCGGGTTCCACGGCGGTGGCGCCGAGGGCGGCGATCTTCTCGCGTTTCCAGGGCTCACGGCTGGTCGCGTAGACCCGCTTGCCGAGGGCCACCCCGAGCGCGACGGCCGCGGTCGCCACGCCACCACCGGCTCCCTGCACGAGGACCGCGCCGGCTTCGGCGACGCGGCCGCGGCTCACCAGCATGTGGTACGCCGTGAGCCAGGCGGTCGGCAGGCACGCCGCCTCCACGAAGGACACCCCGGCCGGCTTGGGGATCAGATTCTCGCGGGGCACGGCGACCTGCTCGGCCAGCGTGCCCGGGTGCCGCTCGGAGAGCAGCGAGTAACCACGCGGGTCGGCCTTGTCCTCGACGACCGGGTAGATGACGACCTCGGCGCCGTCCGGGTCGACGCCGGCGGCATCGCAGCCGAGGATCATCGGGAGCCGGTCGGCGGGCAGGCCGACGCCGCGCAGTGACCAGATGTCGTGATGGTTGAGGGAACTGGCCCGCACCCGCACCGGCACCCAGCCGTCGGGTGCGGAGAGGGGCAGGTCGCCGACGGTGAGGCCGCTCAGCGGCGCGTCGGGCTGGAGCGAGGAGGCGTAGGCGGCGCGCATGAACTGACCTTAGTCTCCGTTAACACGGCGCGCCGCCCTCACCGCAGAGCGAACTGTCAGGCGGGCTGCGGCGCCGGTGCGGGCGCCGCCGCGACGGCCCGCCGGGCGACACCGTCCTCG
>NZ_JBEZZB010000253.1:0-10261 GCF_040638955.1 Actinoplanes sp. NPDC024001 | reverse complement strand
CCTCGCCCGCCGCCTGCGCCCGGCGAGGTCGAGCGGCTGCGCGCGATCGGGGCCTGACCGCCCGGCCCCGCGGGACGCGCATCAGGGGCGGGCCAGCGTCAGCCCCTCGCCGAAGCGGTGCCCCACAACGCCACCGCAAGGTAGTCGCCGGGGCTGCCGAAGGTCGGATTGGCGAAATAGAGCACCGACATGCCGCTGAACAGCACCAACGCGCCGCCGAGGACGGCGAATCGGCGGTCGGCGCGACGGACCTGCAGGGTCAGCAGCGTGCTGTCGAGGCCGGAGCAGACCGACCCGGCCGGAGGCTTCCCTGCCCGCGGCGCCCGGCACGGTGACGCTGCCGGTGCTCACCGGATCCGGCCCGAGCCCGCCGCAACGCCAGCACGAACGTGCCGACCTCACCCTCGTCCAGGCTCAGCAGCGGCCGCTCCACCCGCAGGACCCCGGCCGGGCGGAACGCCACCGTGAGCGTCAGGCGGTGTCCCCGGCCGGGCAGGCCGTCGAGGACCGGCACCTGCCAGCGCTCCCCCAGCCGCGCGGTGGCGAGGTCGATGGCCGCCGGGCGCATGTCGAGGAACGCGATCGACTCGGCCGCGCGGGCGGGCGCGGGCAGCGCGATCGCTGCACACGTCGCGGCCAGGATCAGCGCCAGCCTGCGCACACCGATGAGCCTGGCACCTCCGAAGTGGACCGCAGAAGCAAGTTGTCATCAGGCCGACGCCGGGTATCCCTCGATCGGCGAAAGGAGAGAACCCATGAGCTACCCCCAGTCAGCAGGCATACCGGTCGCCGCGGCGTTCGCCGCCGAACGGGCGAAGGAGGGCCAGCCCGTGGACGAGGGGCCGACCGTCGGCACCTCGGACGCGCAGGCCGACGCCGCCCGCTCCGGCGCCGGCGCCGATCTGGCCGGCGCGACCCGCGACTCCGACGGCGTTCCGGTCGGCCGGGACGATCTGGAGGAGGACAAGCGCCGGTCCGGCGCCTGACGAACCGCCGGCGCCGGGGCCGGCTCACTCCCCCGAGGTGTGAGCGACCCCGGCGCCGGCTTTCAGGTCGTGGAACAGGTTCTCCCACTGCGCGGCGATGACCGGCATCGCATAGCCCGCGGCGGTCGCCCGGGCCGCCCGGCCCATCTCGGCGCGCTCGTCGCTGTTCTCGATCAGCCGGACCACCCCGCCGGCCAGGCCCGCCACGTCCTCGGCGGGCACCAGCACCCCGTTGACGCCGGTCTCCACCACCTCCGCCGGGCCGGTCGGGCAGTCGAACGACACCACCGGCAGGCCGGCGCCCATCGCTTCGAGCAGCACCATCGGCAGGCCCTCCTTGCGGGAGCTGAGCACGAAGATCGACGCCTGGGCCAGCTCGGCGTCCAGGTTGCGGCTCAGACCGCGCAGGCGGACCACGCCCCGCAGGCCGGCCCGCTCGATCTGGTCGGCCAGCCGCTGCCGCCAGCGGCCCGCGCCGAAGATGTGCAAGTGCCAGTCCGGGTGCCGCTCATGCACCCGCGCGAAGGCTTCGATCAGCAGATCGAAGCCTTTCTGCCGGGTCAGCCGTCCGGCGGCGGCAACGATCGGGCCACGCGCGATTTCCGGTACGTCCGGACGCGCCGGCGTGCCGTTGGGAATGCGGACCAGGCGCACCGAATCGCCCAGGGCCTCCCGGTATGCCGCGTAGTCGGCACGGGTCAGCACGGTCACCGCGTCGAGTCGCGGATAGGCCCGCCGGATCGCCGCCTGCAGCCGGGGCCCGTAGCCGGCGAAGTTCATGTGATCCTGCCCGACCCGGATCAGCCGGCGCGGCGCGAACCAGGCCGACATCAGGTTGAGCCCCGGGCGGGTGGTCACCAGTACGACGTCGTGCTGCGCCCGGAAGTAGCGGATCAACCGCAGGTCGACCTGCGGATCCCACCGCCGGTACCGGTGGTCGCGCCGGTGCGGCAGCGGGTTGGGCAGGCGCCGCGTCTTACGCCAGAACCGGGGCGGCGCCGCACCGGCCTCGGTCCACGGCAGACCGTTGTCGCGCAGGTCGGTGAGCGAGACCAGCCGGACTCGCGGGTCGAGCGGCAGAGCGGGCGCCTTGGCCGTCCGGTACACACTGGCGATCTCGATGTCGTGGTCGCCGCACAACGCGTTGGCCTGGTTGAAGACAGTGCGGATGGTGCCGCCGGTCCCGTAAGCGTTGTTGATGACATACCGAATCCTCACCCGCCCAACCTATGGCGTGGGGTCAATCCGCACCGAACTAACCCATGGTCGACATGCTCGGCACGGTGAGCAAGGCACAGCGCGCCTCGCAACCGTCCCCGGAGTGCGGGGTTCATGTGTGGCCGGCCTCCGGGACCGCGGGTGGCGGAGCCCGCGTTCCGCCGGTATCTCAGCTGAGGAACGCCGCGATGCGGGCCGCGTCGCCCCAGGACAGGGTGAAGCCGGCGCCGCCGTGGCCGTAACAGGCGAAGACCGGGCGGTCGTGACCGGGCACCGCCTCCACCCGCACGCTGGACCGGGCCGGGCGCAGGCCGACCGCGCGGGACAGGATGGGCTGGCCGGCCAGTTCCGGGACCAGGGCCCGGACCCGGCGCAGGATCCCGGCCTCGATCCGCGGATCCGGCTGCCGATCCCAGGATCCGGCCTCGCCGGTGCCGCCGCAGACGATGTCGTGCCGGCGCGGCACCACATAGGCGAGACCGTCCGGATTGTCCTCGTCGGTGATCCACTCGGTGAGGCCGGGATTGGCCAGGCGCACCACCTGCCCGCGGATCGGGAAGGCCTCGTCGTCGTCGCCGAGCAGCGCCGCCGAGCGCAGGCCGGCCGCGACGACCAGCGCGTCCGGTGCGCCGTGCCGCAGGGCGTCCGGGATCGAGCGGACCTCGGCGGTGTCGATCCGGACGCCGAGGTCCAGCACCCGGGCGCGCAGCCAGGACAGGTAGACGTCAGTCTGGATCAGCGGCACCGTGCAGCGCACGCCGGTGGCGCCGGCCGGCAGGCGGGCCGGGTCGGCCGGCTCGTGGTGCGGCACCGCCCGGGTCCACGACGTGTCCGGATCGGGGCGGCGCGACAGGACGGTGCCGGCGCGCATGTGCACACCGGTGGCGGGGTCGTCGGCCAGTTGCCGGAATCGCCGGTAGGTGACCTCGGAGGAGTCGATGACCTCGGTGGAACGGGAGACGTCGTGCGGGAACCAGATCGCCGCGGCGACGCCGGACACGCTGGCCGGCGCCTCCTGCGCGGCCAGGATCCGCACCTGGTGGCCCGCTGTCGCCAGTTCGTGGGCCACGCTCAGGCCGATCACGCCGGCGCCCACCACAGTCACCCCGCCCACAAGATCACACGATAGCGTGACGCGGCCGATCGAGGGGTGGACGATGTACTGGGATCCGATGCCGACAGTCGCCGCCCCGGGCCCGGAGACGTACCTGCGTGGCCGGTGGGCGGACGGGACTACGCCGCCTATGGGGCGGGCGGCCTCGAAGCCGATCTCCGCGCGTACGGATTCTGGCTGGAGAACCGGCGCCCGCCCGCACCCGGCGAGAAATTGCCCGATCTCTGCGGGCGCACAATGCCATGATGCGTCCGTGGCGGACGACGATCTCTGGTACGCGATGCCCACCCTCACCGGACGCCTCGTCCGGCTGGAACCGTTGACCCTCGAGCACGCCCCGGCCTATCTGGCCGCGGCCGGCACACCCGCCGAGGCCGCACAGATCTTCCGCTGGCAGAGCGCGCCGACCGGCGCCCTCGCGCCGCCGGCCGACGAGGAGGCCGCCCGCCGGCACATCCTGACCGCGCTCGCGGCGCGAGCACGCGGAGCCCGCCTGCCGTACGCGCAGATCGACGTCGCCACCGGCCGGTTCGCCGGGACCACCTCGTTCGCGGACCCGGATCCCCGGCTGCGCACGCTGTCCATCGGCTACACCTGGCTCGGGCAGCGCTGGTGGGGCAACGGGATGAACACCGAGGCGAAACTGCTGATGCTGACCTTCGCCTTCGAGGTCCTCGGCGCCGTCCGGGTCGCGCTGGTCACGGACATCCGCAACGAACGGTCACAGGCCGCCATCGAGGGCGTCGGCGCGATCCGGGAAGGCGTGCTCCGCAAGCACCGCCGCCGCGCCGACGGATCGTGGCGGGACACCGTCCTCTACGCGATCGTCGACGACGACTGGCCGCAGGTGAAGCAGGGCCTCCACGCACGCCTGGCAGCATGACCGACCTCGCGCAGGTCGTCGCGGGCACGCCGCCGGGCGGCCTGCCGATCGGGTACGGCCCAGGCGGCACCCTCACGGTTCAGCGGGTTCCACCGGACCGGGCGCTGCACAGCTGGCAGGCGGCCTTCGACCTCATGCCGGTCACCGGCCACTGATGGTCACCGACTGGGGTGACACGCTGCACATCCAGGACACCCCGACGCCCAGGCAGGCATGGCTGCACCGCCCCAGGCGTCAGCTGTTGAGCGCTTTGACGGCTTCGACGATATCGGGATTGTCGGACTGGAGACGGCCGGCCCAGCCGGCGTTCTCTCCCAGATTGACGGGTGCGCGGTCGCCCACTCCCTCGATCTGCTCGGCGAGCGATGGGCCCTGCTGGTCGTCCGCGAGTTGGTGCTGGGGCCGAAACGCTTCACCGATCTGCGGGCCGGCCTGCCCGGCGCCGACGCCGACATGCTGTCGCAGCGCCTGCGCGAGTTGCAGAGCGCCGGTGTCGTGCGGCGCCACCGGACCCCGCCACCCGCCAGCGCCTGGGTCTACGAGCTGACGCCGTGGGGCCTCGAGCTGGAGCCGGTCTTCAGCCACCTCGGCCGGTGGGGCAGCCGGTCCCCGGGCATGCGGCACGACGCCCCGATCGGTGTGGATTCGCTCATGCTGTCGCTGCGAGCACTGTTCAGCCCGGCCGCCGCCGACGGTCTCACCGCGACGGTCGCGCTCACGGTCGACGGGCAGGACTTCCAGGTCCACGTCGGCGGTGGCCGGCTGGAGGTCACCCGGGCCGACCGGTCCGGCCCGGCGCGAGCCTCGACACCGGCCCGGCCACCCTGGCGGCCCTGCTTCACGACGGCCGGCCCCTCGACGTCGCGGTCCACGAGGGCGATCTCCGGCTGAGCGGGGGCCAAGCGGTGGCCGAGCGCGTCTTGCGGCTCTTCCCGCTACCCGCACCGGTCGAGCCCGGCTGACCGGAACCCGCGGCGGCCCCCGCCGGGACCGGCCGAGGACCAGGTCGCGGCAAAGACGTCCGCGGCCGGCCCCGCCGGGACCGGCCGACCCGCTCAGGCGCGCAGCGGCGCCCGGCCCAGCGTGCGGATCGGGCGGGCAGCCAGCAGCCCCACCGCGGTGAGCAGGGCCACCACCGCGCCCACCAGCAGGACCCAGTCGGTGCCGACCGCGTCGACAGCCGGGCCCGCCAGGGCGCTGCCGATCGGGTACATGCCGACCGACCCGGCCACCTCGTAGGCGTGCACCCGGTTGAGCACCTCGCCGGGCACCTGGGTCTGCACGCTGGTGGCCCACATGACACCCCAGAACCCGATGCCCGCGCCGACCGCGATCTGGGCGACGGCGAGCAGCCAGACCGGCCAGCCGAGCACGATGCCGAGCGGGTAGAGCGGGTAGGCCAGGATCGCCACCGCGCCGGCGGCCAGGGGGTGGGCCGGGCGGTAGCGGATCGCCAGCAGGCCGCCGGCCACGGTGCCGGCGCCGAGGGCGGCGCTGAGCAGGCCGAACGCGGGTGCGCCGTGCTCGGGCACGAGGACGCCGGCGGCCACCGACAGCTGCGGGCCCCAGGAGAGCACCGCGAAGAACATCCAGATCACGATCACGCCCCAGAGCCAGCTGCGGGCGCGGAACTCCTGCCAGCCGACCACCAGGTTGCGCCACAGGCTCTGGCCGGCGGGCGGGGCGGGCACCGCGCCGAGCCGGAGCGTGAACAGGCAGAACGCGCTGATCCCGTAGGCGATCGCGGAGATCACCATGACCCAGCCGGTGGCGCCCAGCCCGACCAGCACGCCGGCCAGCGCCGGGCCGCCGAGACCGGTGAGGGCCTCGGAGGTGCGCAGCACGCCGTTGGCGCCCTGCACGTCGCGGGCGACCAGCGGGACCGTCGAGGAGGCGCCGGGCTGGAACAGGGCGTTGGCGGTTCCGGCGACCACGAGCAGTGCGTACAGATGCCACAGCTGGTCGATGCCGTGGAGGAACAACCACCCGAGCAGGACGTGGGCGGCGAGGTTCGCCAGGTCGGCGACGATCATCATGCGGCGGGCGGTGAACCGGTCGGCGAGGACGCCACCGAAGAGCACCAGAGCGGCGAACGGCCCCACCAGGAAGGCCATCGCGTAGCCGGCCGTGCTCAGGCCGTACCCCGCGCTGAGCAGGCCGGCGGCGACCGCCACCGGCAGCATCGCCCAGCTGAGCAGGCCCGCGCTGCGGGCCGTGAAGTAGAACCGGAAGTTGCGGGACCAGATGGCCGACTCGCTCGGCCGGAGATTGAGGCTCACGCCCGACGACGTTACGTGCACATGCATTTAATGCACAAGAACTTAATGCAGAGGAATCTAGTGCACGCCCATCTATTGCCGCCGCATGGATTAGGCTGGGGACATGGAGCCCACCGTCGTCGACCAGTGGCGGGAGCTGACGGCCCGCCAGGTCCGCATCGGCAACGTGCTGGAGCAGGCCCTGGAGCAGCAGCACGGCCTGAGCCGCCACGAGTTCGAGGTTCTTGATCAGCTGGCCGAGTGCGCGCCGGACGCGAAACCGCGGGTGCAGGACATCGCCGACGTCGTGCCGATCACCCAGAGCGCCCTCTCCCGCCTCATCGGCCGCCTGGAGAAGCAGGGCCTCATCGAGCGCAGGCTCTGCGAGGCCGACCGGCGGGGCATCAACGTCTTCCTCACCGACGCCGGCCGGGCCCGGCACGCCGAGGCCCAGCCCACCTACCGCGCGGTGCTGACCAGGGAGTTCGCGTCCTGCGACGCGGCCGAGGCCGCCGGCCTCGCCCTCGGGCTCGGCGAGCTGTTCGAGGCCCGCAGCCGGGCCGCCGGCTAGCTCAAAGATCGTCCGGGGTACGCGATGAGCTGTCCCCCGTGTCCCCGCGATTCGCGGTGCGCACCTGCTCCACGTAGATCATCGCCACGGTGACCGCGATCGGCACGGCGAGCGCCCACCACGCCCCGTACACGAAGCCCAGCACCACCGCGACCACCAGCCCGAGCGTCAGCGTCAGGCACCCGGCAAGGAAGATCGGCGGCGGATCCTGCTCCTCCGGCGCGGCGGGCGCAGCAGCGGCCGCCGGCAACTCGGGATGCGGCACCGGAAGATCGGCGAAGACCCGCATCAGCTCGGACCGGGTGCGCGCCTGCTCGACCGCCTCCACCCGCCGCTCGAACTCGGCCGGATCGAGCCGCTTCTCGACCAGGTGCGCGTCGAGCGCTTCCCGCGCCGAGTCGCGCTCCGGGGTCCCGATCAGCAGATCAGGCACGCCGTCGACCGGTTCGCCGTCCTCGGAGCCAGACACGGCGACAGCCTAGTCATTCACTTCAAGGCGCCGGCGGCACGGTGGAAGCGATCGCCCAGGTGGGCGAAGGCGTCGGTGAGCTCCCGCGGGCCCACGATCTCGAGGTCGGCGTCGTACCGGGCGAGGGCGGCGGCGAGGCCGGGCCAGGACCAGGAGCCGAGGGTGAGCCGGCATCGGCCGTCACCGAAGTCCTCGACCAGGCCCTCGCGGGTGTAGCGGGCCATCTCGGCGGCGCTCCGGTCCAGGATGACGGTGCCCTGGCACGGCCAGCGGCCGGAGTTGTCCGTCGAGCCGCGGAAGACACCGGTGACGTAGGCCGCGACGTCACCGCCGGGCAGCTCGCGCGGGGTGAAGCGAGGGCCGTTGGGGATGCGCAAGGTGATCCGGTCGGCGCGGAAGGTCCGCCAGTCCTGCCGGTCGAGGTCGAAGGCGATCAGGTACCAGCGCCCGTCCCAGGTGATGACGTGGTGCGGTTCGGCGCGGCGCGGTGAGCTGTCGGCGCCGTAGTCGAAACGCAGGGTTTCCCGGGCGTGGACGGCGGCGCTGAGGGCCAGCAGCACATCGCCGTCGACCGGCGCGGCGGGCCGGGTGGTGGGCCGCTCGACGGCGGTGACGCGCAGGGCGTCGACCCGGTTGCGCAGCCGGGCGGGCAGGACCTGGCGGATGGTGTTCAGCGCCCGCGCGGCGGGTTCGGCGAGGCCGTCATCCGTACGCGTGGCGGCGATCTGCAGGGCGACGGTGAGGGCGATGGCCTGCTCGTCGTCGAAGAGCAGGGGCGGCAGTTCCGTGCCGGCGCCGAGCCGGTAACCGCCGTCCGGGCCCTTGGCGGCGGCGATCGGATAGCCGAGTTCGCGCAGCCGGTCGACGTCGCGGCGCACGGTGCGCAGGCTGACGTCGAGGCGGTCGGCCAGCAGGCTGCCGGGCCAGTCGCGGCGGGTCTGCAGCAGCGACAGCAGGGCCAGCAGGCGCGCGGAGGTCTTCGGCATGGATCCCACTCTGCCAAAAGTAGGTGTCACAACCTGGCACCTACTGCTGCGAACCTTGCTGCCGAGTCACCTTCCGAAGGAGCACGTCATGAGCATCGCCACCACCGCCCACCTCAACTTCCGGGGCGACGCCCGGCCGGCGCTGGAGTTCTACCGGTCCGTCTTCGGCGGCCGGCTGACCACCGTCACCTACGGCGACTTCGGCATGCCGGCCGAACTGCCGGACGCGAGCAGGATCGTGTTCGGCGAGGTCAGCGCGGACAACGGCTTCCGGATCATGGCCTACGACATTCCCAGCCAGGCCGGCGCGGAGGCCGGCCCGGCCGGCACCACCCGGCGCGAGCACGGCATGACGCTCACCCGCGAGCCGTTCTTCCTTTCCGTACGAGGGGAAACCGTGGCCGAGGTCGGCGACCTGTGGAAGAAGCTCTCCGACGGCGCCGTCGTCGTCGAGGAGTTCGGGCCCGCGCAGTGGGCGCCCGCGTTCGGGATACTGACCGACCGGTTCGGCATCACCTGGATCCTGGACGTGGCCGGCTGACAACCCTCTTCTCGTGGGGAGCGTGTGGCACGCGCTCCCCACGAGAGTCGCCGGGACATCGATACTGATGCCCATGCGTAAGACGATCGTGATCGCCACCGCGGTTCTCCTGCTCGCCGGCTGCGGGCAGGACGCCACACCACAGGCCGCCCCCTCGGCCACCGCCTCGCCGGCACCGTCGGTCACGCCGACCCTGGTGGCGGCGACCCACGACGTTCCGGCGGCCTTCGCCGGCTGGTTCGCCGAGGATCCCTCCACGCTGGATCTCGGCAAGCCGGAGATCTTCGGCAACGAGGTCGTCGGGCCGGGCTACCAGGCCACGATCGCGAACGTGGCGACGCGCCCGGAGATCGCCGTCGACGACGTGGCTTCGCTGCACCTCACCGCGCAGGCCGGGACGTTTCCGCCGGCACCGGCACCGGGCACCCGGGAGCGGGTGACCCTGCGGGCCGGCTCGGGTCGCGAGTTCGTGATCGCCAAGACGGACGGCACGCTGGCTAAGGCGTCGGTCCGGGTCGGCACCACGTCCTACCCGCTCGGCGAGACCGCGGAGGATGCCCTGCTCGTCGTCGCGGCCGCCCCGAAGACCACGGTGCTGCTGGAGGTCGGTGACGACGGCCACCGGCAGGCGCTGAACATGCGGACCGGCCTGCGCCACGCCGAACCCGGCCGGTACGACACGATCGTCGAGCAGTGGAACACCACCAACCGGGCCGCCGAACGGATCGGCAACTACGCGTGGGTTCGCGCCGGCGGACGGATCTACGCGGTCGTCGTCCAGTCGTACATCGTCAAGCGGCTGCCGTGGATCGAAGGGCGCGGCTACGCGCCGAAGGGCAAGGCCTGGCTCAGCGCGGAGGTCCATGTGCAGGCCGGCCCCGTGCCGGGCAAGGGCTACGACGGTGACCGCGCCGAGGTGACGCTCGACCCGAGCCGCGGGTTGCGGATCGACGGCATGGCCCCGATCAGCGGGAGCTACCGCCACGAGGCCGGCACCTACGAGTTCGTGGTCCCGGTGCCGGCCCGCTTCACCAGCGGCGGCCTGCGCATGTCCGTCGCCGGCGCGAAACTCACGGTCAACGACAAGAGCAAGAGCTTCAGCGTCGTCCAGACGGCCGGCTCCACCACGACCATGAAACTCGACTAGTACTGCTACGGCGGTTCGTAGCTTCCGAGCGTGCTGAGTCGTTTGCGGTAGTGGGAGTCACGGGATCGTTGAAGGCAGCGGCGGCGGA
>NZ_JBEZZB010000252.1:0-10313 GCF_040638955.1 Actinoplanes sp. NPDC024001 | reverse complement strand
CCCGCACCCAACCGGGACAACAACGCGGCCAAACCAGCCTGCAACACCATGAACAACGTCGCGTCACACCGCTGCGCCACCCCCACCAGCCCAGCGGTCACCCCCGCATCAACCACGAACGACACATACTCCCCGGTACGACCGGCACCCACCCGACGCCGCCGATCAACCGGCAACACCAACTCCAACGGCACACCCGCCAACTCACGCCGCCAAAAACCAAGCTGCCGAGAAACAAGACTCCCCGGATCACCCTCACCACCCAGCACCTCCCGCTGCCAAATGGCGTAATCGGCGTACTGAACCGGCAACGGCGGGAAATCAGGCGCCCGGCCCGCGCAGCGGGCCGCATAAGCCTCCGCCAAATCCCGGGCCAACGGCCGCAGCGACCACCCGTCACAAGCAATGTGGTGCAACACCAGCACCAGCACGTCGCCGACCAGATGAGCCCGCAACGGCAGATCCGAACTTAAATCGAACGGCCGAGTCGACACCTCCTCAACCGAACCGCCCTCCCCCAGCTCGACCGAAGCCCGCTCCACAATCTCGGCCCGGCCGTCAGGAAAAACCGTGCGCAGTGCCTCATGCCGAGCCACGACATCATTGAGCGCCGCCGCCAACGCCCCCCGGTCCACCTCACCCGACAACGACAACACGATCGGCACGTTGTAACTGGGCGCTGCGCCCTCCAGCTCGGCGAGGAAGTACATCCGGCGCTGCCCCGATGCCAGTGGGATCGGCCCGACTCGCGCGGCCCGGCGCAGCGGTGGCCGCTCACCTGAGTCCGCCCGGGCTACACCGGCGATGCCCCGCACCGTCGGCCTGGCGAACAGGCTGCGGATGTCCACGTCGATGCCCAGGTCGCCGCGGATACGGCTGATCAAGCGGGTGGCGAGCAGAGAGTGACCGCCCAGGTCGAAGAAGTTGTCGTCGACCCCCACATCGTCGGCGCCGAGTACCTCGGCGAACAGTTCGCACAGGCGGGCTTCGGTGCGATTGCGTGGCGCCCGCCTGGACGACAGGTCGCCGTACCGGGGCGCCGGCAGCGCCCGCTTGTCCAGCTTCCCGTTCGCGGTGAGCGGCAGCTTGTCCACCACCATGACGGCACCCGGGACCATGTGCTCAGGAAGCGTGTCCCGCAGATACGTGCGAAGTGCCCAGATCGCCGAGCGGATCCGGCGCGAGGTCACTGGCGCATTGGTGTGCGGTCCCGGCGCTCCGCTCCTCGCGGCGGCGACGATCCCTCTGGTGTGCTCAGGCAGAAGGTAGACGTCGACGCGGTCGGGTGCGGCGGCGGAGGGTGTGACGATTCGCCGGAAGCCGTCCGGGCAGGGCAGGCTCGCGGGATCCACCCCGGCTCCCGCCACCAGCTGTTTCCGGGCCTCGGCCAGGTCGAGTCCATCGGCGATCGCAGCGGCCGCGGCGACCTCTCCGGTCACCCTGGCGTTGGGAACGCCGGTGACCAGAAGCCCGCTCGGCGGCACCTGCGGCACGGAGCCGTCCCAGCGCTCGTGCTGTAAGGCGGCATCGTCAACGACGTCTACCGGGCCGCGGTAGAGGGTCACGTCGTAGCGGTGCCGGGTGAGCTCGTTGTGGTGGCGACCCTCCTTCACGCGGATGTCCACGGCGTCCGCCTCCGCCATCGTCGTGAAGAATTCCGGTGCGACCAGCAGTTCCTCCTCACCGGTCACGCTCTGTTCGACGGCCTGGCGCACCTTCGCGGCGTCGTCCTGCCGGGCGAGGTGGACAGCGGTGTGGAAGGCGCGCAGCGTGCGCACGTCGCGGACGTCGCCGACGAACACCGCGCCGCCCGGCCGTACCAGGCCGAGCGCTCCCCGGACCACGCGCTCCAGGTAGCCGGAGTCGGGGAAGTACTGGATCACGGAGTTGATGACGACGGTGTCGAAGAACGCCGCGGGAAGCTTTGCGAAATCGTCGGCTTGCTGGTGGAGCAGTCGCACGCGCTGATCCGGGCCGATGTGGTGGCGGAGCACGTCGATGGCCGACGACGACAGGTCGGTGGCCCAATAGGATTCGCAGTCCGGCAGCAGCTGGGACATCAGCAGCCCGCTGCCCACGCCGATCTCCAGGATGCGGTTCGGCCGCAGTTCGCGGATCCGGGCGACGGTCGCGTCCCGCCATTCCCGCATCTGGTCCCGTGGGATCGGCCGTCCGTCGTAACTACTGGTCCACCCGGCGAAGTTCTCGCCGAAGGCGGTCGTGCGGCTGTCCTCGTACAACGTCTCGTACAGCGACCGCCACTCCCCCACCACCTGGCTGCCGTCGGTGCCGGCGGTGTCGTCCAGCACCACGTAGGCGACCAGACGCTGATCGCCGGGCTGGTCCTCGCGCAGCACGACCGCGGCGTCGGCCACCTCGCGATGGCGGGTGAGGGTCGCGGCGATCTCCTCGGGCTCGACGCGGAATCCGCGGATCTGCACCTGCTCGTCACTGCGGCCGAGGTGCTCCAGCGCGCCTCCGGGCAGCTGCCGGCCCAGATCGCCGGTGCGGTACATGCGCTGGCCGACCGAGAAGGGGTCGGCGACGAACCGGCTCGCGGTGAGTGCGGGCCGGTTGAGGTAGCCGCGAGACAGCCCCGCTCCCCCGACGTACATCTCACCGACTGCGCCCGGCGGCACGGGGCGCAGGCGCTCGTCCAGCACATGGACGCGCAGGTGCGGGATCGGCTCACCGATCGGGCTGCCGCCCTGTTCGGCATGAGTGGCGTGCAGCGGCAGAGAGGAGACGTGGATCGTGGTCTCGGTGATGCCGTACATGTTGACCAGTTGGGCCGCATCGTAGCCGTGGCGCGTCCACCAGCCGGTCAGCCGTCCCGGGTCCAGCGCCTCCCCGCCGAAGATCACCAAGCGGAGGCTCAGCTCGTTCCCTGTCACCTTCTGGTCGGCTTGGTCGAGCTGGTAGAAGGCGGACGGCGTCTGGTTGAGCACAGTCACGCGTTCGCGCGCGAGCAGCAGACGGAACCGGTCCGGAGATCTGCTCACCTCGTAGGGGACGATGACCACGCGGCCGCCGTATGCCAGGGCTCCCCAGATCTCCCACACCGAGAAGTCGAAGGCGTAGGAGTGAAACAGCGTCCACACGTCAGCGGGCCCGAACTTGAACCAGGGATGAGTGGCGTCCAGCAACGCGGCCACATTGCGGTGGGTGACCGAGACTCCCTTGGGCTCCCCCGTCGAACCCGACGTGTAGATCACATAGGCGACGTTGCCCGGATGCGCCGTGCGGCCGGGCGAGTGGGCGGGCTGCGAGGCGAGCAGTTTGCTGGTCGACGCCGCGGTCAGGTCGATATCGGCGCTCTGCTCCCCGCCGGCCGCACGGACGGTGCACGTGGGGGCGGCGTCGTTGAGCATGTACTGCAGCCGGGCGCTCGGCTGTGCCGGGTCCAGGGGAACGTAGCCGGCGCCCGCCTTCAGTACGGCCAGCACCGCGACCACCAGGTCGAGCGACCGCGGCAGCGCGAGGGCCACCAGCCGTTCGGGGCCGACACCGCGGGCGATCAGCAGATGAGCCAGCCTGTTGGCGCGCTCGTCGAGCTCGCGGTAGGTCAGGCGGACGTTGTCCTGGCTGACGGCTATGGCGTCGGGATTCCGGCCGACTTGCTGTTCGAAGCGATCCGTGAGCGTACGCTCGACCATCGGCCACTCACTCCTGGGTCATTTCGGTGATCAGGCTGCGCGGCCGCATGTCGGTCCAATGGCGCTCGATGTAGCTGACGCAGTCAGCCCGCGGCGCCGGGCCGAACACGGTGGTCCAGCCCTGCGGTACAGCTGCCCAGTCAGGCCAGAGCGAGTGCTGGTCTTCGTCGTTGGTCAGCACCAGATAGGTGCCCTCGGCGTTCTCGAACGGATTGGTCACCGCTCACCCCTACTTCTGGACGATGAAAAGCCGGCCACCCGGGAATTCGTGCGGAACGACCTCGACATGGGAGAACCCCGCGGCGCGGAATCGTTCGATCCACGCCTTTTCGGTGGGGAGGCGTACGTTCATGAACCCGGCATGCAGATAGGTGAACAGGGCACTGAAGCGGCGTTCACGCTCGTCGGCCGCGTACGGAACCGCATCGGTGATCGCCAGGAAGCCGTCGCTGGCGAGCGCCGTCGCGCAGCTTCGCAGCATCGCGTCGAAGGTCGCTTCGTCTCCGACGACGTCGTGGAACACGAAGCCGGCGTGGATCACGTCCGCGCCGGCTACCGGAGACGGGTCGTCCGCCAGCGACTGGACCGAACGCTGGATCACTTCCAGGCGCCCGGCGACACCGGCCCGCTCGGCGGCCTTGCGCGCCTCGGCGCAGGCGCTCTCACTGATGTCGAGAGCCATTCCGGTACGGCCGTGATCCTGGGAAAGGAGCTGGATCAGCAGTCCCGCGGCTCCGGCGCCCAGGTCTGCCACGTGACCGGCGCCGGACCGGACGATCAGGTCGAAGGCCGCCGGGTAGAAATCGCGAGTGCCGATCCATCGGGAGCTGACCGCCACGCGGCGGGAGTTGCGCTGGTGTTCCTTGGCGGCCCCGTCCAGATCGCGGAAGAACATCGGCGCGTTCTCGATGAACGGCCGGTTGGCGTTGAGGGCCCAGCACAGATAGCCCGCGTGATTGCGCTGATTGGCGTAGTCCGGGGCCGCCTGGAAGTCACCGTTGTCCCCGGTCGTCACGACAAGCCCGGCGGCGAGGAGCGCCGCAAGGTATTCCGTCATGGGTCCCTCGGGCGTATCGGCGGCTCCGGCGAGTTCGGCGACGGTGAAGGGCTCCCCGCCATCGAGGAACTGGTCCACGCCGAGCTCGGCGGCCACCTGAAGGAGCGCGGCGGTGGCCGCCATGTCCGCGGCGGCGACACGGGCCGATCGGCGAGTCTGTTCGGATTTCATCGCAAGCTCCTCATGTCTGCGGGTCAAGGTCGATCTCGATGGCGGTGACCGCGAGTAGTTCCTCCGTCGCGGCGTCGCGCATCGCCATGTCCGCGATCTCGATCTGCGGCCGCGAGGCACTGCGCAGCCTGCGCACGGTGATCATGAACAGGGCCCCCGGATCGGCGTTCCCGAAATAGCCCACCTTCTGGTCGATCACCCGGCGCCGGAGAAAATGCTCATCGGAGCGGCCGAGCGAGCGCCAGAGGCGCAGGAGCGCGGTGTCGAAGATGGCGAAGTAGGACGCGAAATAGACCAGGCCCACACCGTTCATGTCCCGCACGACATCGAGCGTGTACTCGAAGGTGCGCTCAGGGCCGATCGGGGCGAAGCCCTGCGGGATCGGGTCACAGAAGCCGCCTGCCTGGCGCGCCCTTCCGACCAACGTGCGCGGCGAGTACTGATTCGGCAGCCGCGGCAGGTCAGCGAACGCGAAATCAGGCGGGGCGATCGCTGCCAGGCCCTGGTTGCTGCCCGGCCGGCTGCGCGCGATCCACCGGTTGAAGGTCTCCACATACATGCAGTCCGGGTGCGGCTGCTCATAGGCCTCCGCAGGATTCAGCGGGCCGTCTGCCAGGTCGAGAGCGGCGGGCGCCAGCCGGTGCAGGGTCAGCACCGACTGGTTGCCGAAGTGGAATACCCGTGAGCTCACGTGCAGTTCGTCGCCGAACGTCAGTCCGTGCGGGTGGACGACGTCGCCGCCGCGTACCCGGTAGTAATAGAAGGACAGGTAGGCCGGCTGCCCCAGCGCCGTGCGCGCCGCGTACACATTGGTGTGGCATGCCGCCGCCACGGTTTCCCACGTCCAGTCACCGATGGCGCCGAAGATCAGCGAACCGCCGCTGCACATGCCCGGGGAGACGACCACCTGCCGGGACAGGCTGCTGTGGTCGATCATGTGCGAGGAGACCGTCATCGCCATCACGCGCCACACCGGTCCGTGAGGGCGCCGGCGGTCACTGCCGGCGGCTTCTCCCGCCACTGCTGCGCCGCTGCGCGGAAGGCGTCGTTGTCCGGGGCCGCACCGATCGACACGCGGATGCCCTCGCCGTCGAAGACTCGCACCGCTATGCCCGCGTCCAGGCACCACCGGCCGAACGCTGCCGAGTTCTCGCCGAGCCGCAGCCAGAGGAAGTTGCCCTGGCAGTCCGGCACGTCCCAGCCGTCGGCCAGCAGAGCCTTCCTGATTCGTTGGCGCTCGGCGACAGTGGTGGCGACCTGCCGCAGCAGCTCCTGCTCGATGCCGAGCGCGGCCAACGCCGCGCGCTGCGCCACGCTGTTGACCGCGTAGGCGAGGCAGGCTTTGCGCAACTGCGTGACGAGGTCGACGGCGCCCACCAGGTAACCCACCCGCAAGCCGGCCAGCCCGTAGGCCTTCGAGAACGTACGCAGCACGACCAGATTCGGGTACGCGTCGCACAGGCGCAGTCCGCTGGACACCCTCGGCTCGCCGACATACTCGACATACGCTTCATCGAGAGCCACCAGGCACGTCGGTGGGACCCGGTCCAGGAACGCCTGCAGCGCGTCGCCGCCGACCACGGTGCCGGTCGGGTTGTTCGGATTGCAGATCAGCACCAGCCGGGTGGCATCGGTGATCCGGGTGGCCATCGCGGCGAGATCGTGCGTCTCGTCGTTCAGCGGTACGCGGACCGAGCGCATCCAGGCGAGGTCGGCGAGGACCGGGTACAGCTCGAAGCTTCGCCAGGCGTACACCACCTCGGCGCCGGGCTCGCCGGCGGCCTGGAACAGCGCCTGAAGCAGTGCGAGGGATCCCGCGCCCACCAGGACCCGGCCCTGGTCGACTCCGTGTCGCCGGGCGAGCTCGCGAGTCAGCTCGGCGCAACCCGGGTCCGGATACCGATGGATGTCCAGGCCGGCCTCCGCCACCGCGGCGATGACCGGGGGCAGCGAGCGGTGCGCGGACTCGTTGGCGGACAGGGGTCGCAGATGGTGGTGGCCGCGCGTTCTGTCGGTGGGCCGGTAGCTGGCGAGGCTGTCAAGGGCGGTGCGTAGGCGCGGCATTGGCATGAGCGCTCCAGAGGGTCATTGGTGCCACGTTCCCGGGATGCGGCTCGGTGGGCTCGCGGTCCCCGGCGGCGGAACTGCGCTCGTGCAGCAGGTCGGCGATGTCCCCGACGGTGCACAGCTCCAGCAGTTCGTAGTCATGGATCTCGATGCCGAGCCTGCTGTTCAGTACCGTCGCCAGTTCGGTCACGGCAAGGGAGTCGATGCCCACCTCGGTGCGTTTGACCGCCGGGGTGATGTCCTCCGCCCGCATCTGCATGTCGTCCACCAGGATGCGCTTGAGCACGTCGAACACAGCTCCTCCTCCTGTCACTGCCGGAGCCTGTCGAATTCCCGGTCCCGTTCGGACCTGCGCAGGGCGAGCGCGACGTCCAGGATGAGGTCCTCCTGACCGGCGATCGCCTGACGCCGGCCGAGTTCGAAGAAGACGTCGCGAGGGTCGACGCCTTCGCGGGCGGAGATGTCGAGCACTCGGTTCTTGAACCCGGAGAACACCCCGGCCAGCCCGCTGACGACCGAGACGGAGTCGATCGTGGGCGGAGCGGGCATCAGCTCCCGCTCGGCGATGTCCGCGGCGTCCAGGAGACGGTAGAGGTCGATGTCCGTGCGGAACCCCAGCCGTTCGAGGACGGGAACCAGAACCTCCAGCTGGGTGTTGCCGGCGCCGGCGCCGAAGCCCCGGGCACATGCGTCCAGGATGTCGGCTCCCGCCTCGGCGGCCGCGATGGAGTTGGCCACGGCCATGCCGAGGTTGTTGTGGCCATGGAACATCACCGGCACGTCGACGGCGGCCTTGATGGCACTGATGCGCTCCGTGACGTCCGCCGGAAGGTAGTGTCCCGAGGAGTCGAGAATGCCTACCCCGCTCGCGCCGTATTCGACGAGCCGCGCGCACTCCTCAGCGAGTCCCTCCGGGGTCGCCATGTGACTCATCAGGAGAACACCGTGCGCCTCCACGTCCCGGTCACGCAGGAAACCGAGGTGCCGCTCGGCGAGGTCCGCCTCGGTGCAGTGAGTGCCGATCCGGACCACGTCGACGCCGTACGCGATGGCGTTCTTGATGTCGCGAAGCGTGGCCCATCCCGGCAGCAGGAAGACACCTAGTTGGCTGTATGTCAGGGCTTCCCTGACGATCGCCAGCATCTCGTCGTCGGTCAGCCGGGCCTGGCCGACCTGCAGGGAGGAAGCACCCAGACCGTTGCCGTGGCCGACCTCGACCACCGGAACAAACGCCGCGTTAGCGGCCTCCGCGTACGCGCGCAGCTGGTCCGGTCCAAGGTTGTGCCGGACGGCGTGGTGGCCGTCGCGCAGACTCGGGTCATGGATTTGGATGAGCCTGCGCGATGGTGCCCCTCGTCCTGTTGCCTTGCTCATGGCGTCTCCGTCCCAGCGCCGAGAGGCGGTCCACCGCATAACACTCGGCGACGTGGATCGCGGCGGAATTGATGATGTCGAGGTTCCCGGCGTATCGAGGTATTCGGTCCCCCGATGACGTGACCTCCACGGCGATGAAGGCCTGGGATTCGTCCACCGTGCAGGCCTTCACGTCGAAGCCGTCGACGAACGAGCGGATGTCTCTCGCGGCTCCTGTCACCAGCGAGCGCACCGAGTCGGTGCTGAGGCCCTTTCCCAGCAGAGCGATCGCGACCCGGAAAGTCGCCGGGGGCCGTGCGGGGCTGATGTTCAGGATCACCTTGACGTTCTTGACGCCGGTGAAGCCACGGATGGCCTCCTGGGTGGTCTCCACGTACTCGTCGAGGTTCATGCGGGTCCCGCGGCCCACGCTCAGAGTGGCGGCCGTCGTCACCACCTCGATGTAGTCGATCTCGTGCGCCTTCGTTATGGCGCTCAGAATGGGTATCGACGCCTGCCCGCCGCAGCTCACCATGCTGATGTCCCGGTGCCAGACGATCTCCGCCTTGTTGACCGTCGGTACGACCATGTGCCCGGCCCTGCTGGGCGTCAGGTCGATGAGCAGGGTGTCGAGAGCCGAGAGCTTCTCGGCGTGCTCGGCATGGAAGAGCGCGTTGGTCGCGTCGAACACCGCGTCGAAGGGCTCCCCGGCCTCGAGGAGGGAGTGGATGCCCCTGGTGGCGACCGGCATGCCGAGCCGGGCCGCCTGGGAGAGCCCGGGACTCGCGGCATCCCGGCCGGCGACGAGCCGCAGGTCGAGATGATCCGAACGCATGATCTTGCTCGCCAGGTCTATGCCGATGAGTCCGGTGCCGAGCACCGACACGGACGCCCGTCCGGCTTCGTTCATCCTGGGATCGCCTCCTTCTCGGTCGGCTCGCTGCCGTCGACGTGCAGTGTGATCGAGCCGAGGCGGTCGAACTCCGCGGTGAAGGTGTCGCCCGGGTT
Organism: Actinoplanes sp. NPDC024001; assembly: GCF_040638955.1. NCBI lineage: Bacteria > Bacillati > Actinomycetota > Actinomycetes > Micromonosporales > Micromonosporaceae > Actinoplanes > Actinoplanes sp. NPDC024001. The sequence goes on along the minus strand of NZ_JBEZZB010000252.1, from coordinate 1,001 downwards.
CAGCGGAACCGCCGCGTGCAACGCACCGGTCATGATCACCTGTCCGGCTTCCAGCGTGATGCCGTGCTCGCCGAGCACATTCGCCAGCCATGCCACGACCGCCACCGGATCACCCAGAGCCGCGGCGCCCGCACCGGTCGCCACCAGCTCGCCGTTGCGGGAGAAGACCATGCCCACCAGCCGGTAGTCCAGGTTCGGTGACGGCGTGACAGCCTGCCCGAACACGGCCGCGCCGGTTGAGCCGAGGTCGGCGATCGTGTCCGCAAGCCGGATGCGCCAGTTCTCGATGCGTGAGTCAACGATCTCCAGCCCGGCCATGGCCGCGCCGATCGCCGCGCGCGCCTGCCTCAGCGTGACACCGGGGCCGGCCAGCGGCGCCGCCAGCTTGAAGACGATCTCCGCTTCCACCTTCGGGGCGATGAATGCGTCGAGTGAGACGGTTGCCCCGTCGCCGCGGATCGTGGAGGCCATCACCGGCCCGTAATCCGGAGTCCCGACCCCGAACATATCCTGCATGGCCGCGGAGGTGAGCCCCGCTTTGTAGCCGAAGATGATTTCGCCGTCCGCGACCAGCAATTCAGTGAACGCCCGCTGGATGATGTAGCCGTCATCCATGGTCAGGGACGGATCCACGTCAGTGAACGGCGCGATCGGCAGGCGCTTCTCCCGCGCCTCGTATAATGCCCTGGCCCTCCGTTCGACCTCTTTATCTGTCATTAATTCACCCTCATCGAACGCGCCGTCCGCGGACTGTTACATCTGCTCACCCTGGCCAGGTGCACCCTTCATGCGCGCCGTAGGCATCGTGACCGCCGGCGGGTCGGCGGTGGCGCACCTGAGCCGACCCGGGAGCAACGTCTCTACCGGCTGCGCATCCGGGCAGTCGTCAACGCGCCCCGCGCTCGCGCTGCTGGGCGGCGCGTTCGCGAGCCTGGTCGGCGGTGGCGTGGGCCTCGGTGGCGCGCTCGCGGGCCTGGTCAGCGGTGGCGTGAGCCTCGGTG
>NZ_JBEZZB010000251.1:0-10466 GCF_040638955.1 Actinoplanes sp. NPDC024001 | reverse complement strand
GCCCGGCCGAGCTGATGACCGCCCGGGTGCTGCCCGCGCTGGCCGGCACGATCGCCGCCGGCGTCGACGTGCGGGTCCGCCTCGGCCTCGCCGACGACCTGCTCGCCGAACTCGTCGCCGGCCGGCTCGACCTGGTGGTCAGCGCGATCCGGCCGCGCCGCGGCGGGCTGCACGCCGAACCGCTCTGCGACGAGGAGTTCGTCCTGGTCGGCACGCCGGGCATGGACCCGGCGATCGCGCCGCTGCTCGCCTACGCGGAGGAGCTGCCGATCGTGCGGCGCTGGTGGCGGCACGTTCTCGGCGCTCCACCGCCGAAGCGTGCGATCCTCGTCGTGCCCGACCTGCGCGGCCTGCGGTCGGCGGCGGTGGCCGGGATCGGCATGACGGTCCTGCCGCGTTACCTGGTGGTGGACGAGCTCAGGGCCGGGACTCTGCTGGACCTGCACCCGACCGACGATCCGCCGATCAACACGATCTACCTGGCCACCCGGGCCGCCGCCCGGGACGAGCCGCACGTGGCGGCGGCCCGCAGCGCCCTGCTCATGCAGGGCCGTCTGTGGTGACCGGCCGATGCCCGGCCACCTCCGTCAGCAATGGCTCGACCACGTCGCCGAGCAGGGCGGCCAGAGCAACCGCGGCGCCCGGGGAGAGCGGGGTGAACACGTGCCGGACCGCCTCGCGGGCCTTCGCGGTGATCTCCCGCGCCATCGCCTCACCCTGCGCGGTGGGGCAGAGCCAGACGCGCCGCCGGTCGGCCTCGTCGCGCTCCCGCTCGATCAGGCCGGCCGCCTCGAGGCGGTCCGCCAGCGGGGTGACCGACGACTGCTGCACGTAGAGCAGCCGGGCCAGCGCGCTGCCGGTCAGGCCGTTGTGCTCGCCGAGCGCATAGAGCGCCAGCAGGTCCAGAGCCGGCATCCCGGCCTCCGCCGCCGCCTCGTCCATGGCGTTCTGGATCAGCCGGCCGGCCTGCAGCATCAGGTAGCCGAGCTCCAGACCACCGGGGGAACGGGCGATGGATTTCGCGGTCACGAGTGTTTCATCGGCCGAAAGATCCGGTGGCTGACAGATCACGACGTAACCGGGATCACGCGTCCGAGGTGCGGGATCGGAAACGTGGATTTGATCTTCGGTGGTTAGCCTCCTCGCGCACCTGCGGATTGAGGAGAACTTCATGCCTATCAAGGCCGAGTACCTGTGGATCGACGGCACCCAGCCGACCGCGAAGCTGCGGTCCAAGACCAAGATCCTGGCCGACGGCGCCGAGCCCGGAATCTGGGGCTTCGACGGCTCCAGCACCAACCAGGCGCCCGGCGACAAGTCCGACTGCGTGCTCAAGCCGGTCTTCACCTGTCCGGACCCGATCCGGGGCGGCACGAACATCATCGTGCTGTGCGAGGTCGAGCTCATCGACGGGACCCCGCACCCCACGAACACCCGCCGCGCCGCCGCGGAGATCGCCGAGAAGTACGCGGACCAGGAGCCGATCTTCGGCATCGAGCAGGAGTACACCTTCTTCAAGGACGGCCGCCCGCTCGGCTTCCCGGTCGGCGGCGGCTACCCGGCCCCGCAGGGTGGCTACTACTGCGGCGTCGGCGCCGACGAGGTCTTCGGCCGCGAGATCGTCGAGGCGCACATGGACGCCTGCCTTGAGGCCGGCCTGCACCTGTCCGGCATCAACGCCGAGGTCATGCCGGGTCAGTGGGAGTTCCAGATCGGCCCGGTCGGCGCGCCGCAGGTCGCCGACGAGCTCTGGGTCGCCCGCTGGCTGCTCTACCGCATCGCCGAGGACTACGGCATCTCCGCCACCCTCGACCCGAAGCCGGTCAAGGGCGACTGGAACGGCGCCGGCGCGCACACCAACTTCTCCACCAACGCGATGCGCGAGAACTACGACGCGATCATCACGGCCTGCGAGGCGCTCGGCAAGAAGCGCCAGGAGCATGTGGACGGTTACGGCGCCGACATCGAGCACCGCCTCACCGGCCTGCACGAGACCGCCCCGTGGACCGAGTACAGCTACGGCGTCTCCGACCGCGGCGCGTCGGTGCGGATCCCGTGGCAGGTCGAGAAGGACGGCAAGGGCTACATCGAGGACCGTCGCCCGAACGCGAACGTCGACCCGTACGTGGTCACCCGCCTGATCGTCGACACCTGCTGCTCGGCGCTCGCCGCCAAGTGACCGACCGGGAGGCTGCGCGCGGTTCCTGTCGGACCCCGCGCGTAGCCTCCCCGGCGTGACCTTCGAGATCCTCCCCGGTGATCCCGGCTCGCCGGTGATCCTGCACGTCCCGCACGCCTCCCGGGCGCTCGTCGAGTCGGGCCTGCTGCTCGGCGGCGACGCGCTCACCGAGGAGCTCGACCACCTCACCGACGCGCACACCGACCTGATCGCCGAGCGTGCCGCCGGCGCCGCGGCCCGCCGTCCGTGGATCCTGGTCAACCGCCTGTCCCGGCTCGTCGTCGACCCCGAGCGGTTCCCCGACGAGACCGAGGAGATGCTGCGCGCCGGCATGGGCCCGGTCTACACCCACGGCTACGCCGGGCGGCGCCTGCGCGCCGCCGATCCGGGCCGCGACGCGCTGCTGCTCAAGGAGCACTTCTTTCCGTACGCGGCAGCGATGACCACCCTGGTCGGCGAGCGGCTGACCGGCACCGGGCAGGCCGTCATCATCGACGTGCACTCCTATCCGACACTTCGCCTGCCGTATGAGTTGCACGGCGACGGCCCCCGTCCCGCGGTCTGCCTCGGCACCGATCCCGCGCACACGCCGGACTGGCTGGTCACCGCCGCCCGGTCGGCCTTCACCCGCATCGGTGACGTCGGCCTCGACAGCCCCTTCGCCGGCTGTTACGTGCCGTTGGAGCACTGGCGGCGGACCACCGCGGTCTCCGCCCTGATGGTCGAGATCCGCCGGGATCAGTACATGCGCGAGCCGGGCGGGCAGCCCACCGCCGGCCTCGGCGCGCTCGCCCGGGCGCTGGCCGATGTCATCAATGCGGTGCTAACGCCACCGAATGGGGTAGGAGCGCTTCGCGTCGGCGGATGACATGATGAGCCCGGCAAGGCTGTCTCGCGCGGCGAAAGGTACGGCAGTCGATGGCGAACTTCGAGGCACGGACGTCCGCCGGTTCCGGCCGGATCACCGTGGCCCTCGCCGGCGAGTGCGACCTGTCCGCCCGCGAGCACCTCACCGCGGTCCTGCTCGACGCCCTGGAACGGGCCAAGGCGGTCTTCGTCGACGTCTCCCGCCTGACCTTCCTCGACTCCAGCGGCGTGCACAGCCTGATCACCGCCCATCACGCCGCCAAGAACCGCGGCTGCCGGATCTATGTCGTCAACGCCACCGGCCCGGTCGCCGCGGTCCTCGAACTCACCGGTCTCGATGCTCTGCTGCGCGCTCCCGCCGAAGAGCGCCGCCATGCCTGAGGTGGCCGACGGGATGTCCTACTCCGAGCCCGGCGACCTGCGGGCGGTCCGCGTGTTCGTCGCCGAGCGGGCTCGCGCGCTCGGCATGTCCGCCCGGCAGATCGACGTGCTCACTCTCGCGGTGAGCGAGCTGACCACCAACACGCTGCAGCACACCGGCGGCGGCGGGCACATCCGGCTCTGGGCCGAGCACGGCCGGCTGGTCTGCGACGTGGTGGACAGTGGCGCGGAGCGGCCGTTCGGCCGGGCGATGCCGGCCGCGGAGGCGATCCGGGGCCGGGGTCTGGCCATCGTGGAGCGGGTCTGCGACGCGGTCTACACGCGGGCCGTGCCGGGCGGCACGCTCGTGCGCATCTGCCTCAACCTCTGAGCGGTTCATATTCCGGAAACACGCTCGTTGCTCTGGGAGCGCTCCCATGTAACGATGACTGTCACTATGATGAAGAAACTCGGTTCGGTTCTGGCGGCCGCCGCGCTCGGCGCCGGTCTGCTCTGGGTGGCCTCGCCCTCCGACGCGGCCGCCGCGCCGCCGTACAGCTACGGCGAGGCGCTGCAGAAGTCCCTGCTCTTCTACGAGGCCCAGGTCTCGGGCAAGAAACCCGCCTGGAACCGGGTGTCCTGGCGCGGCGACTCGGCCATGACCGACGGTGCGGACGTGGGCCTCGACCTGACCGGCGGCTGGTACGACGCGGGCGACCACGTCAAGTTCGGCCTGCCGATGGCGTTCACCACCACCATGCTGGCCTGGGGCGCCGTGGAGAACCGGGACGCGTACGCCGCCTCCGGCCAGCTCAGCCACCTGCTGAACAACCTGCGGGTGCCGAACGACTACTTCATCAAGGCGCATCCCAGCGCGAACGTGCTCTACGGCCAGGTCGGCAAGGGCGACGACGACCACAAGTGGTGGGGCCCGGCCGAGGTGATGCCGATGGCCCGGCCCGCGTACAAGATCGATGCGAGCTGTGGCGGCAGTGAGCTGGCCGCGGAGACCGCGGCCGCGATGGCCGCCAGCTCGATGGTCTTCCGGCCCACCGACCCGGGGTACGCGGACACGCTGCTCAGCCACGCGAAGCAGCTCTACACGTTCGCCGACACGGTGCGCAAGAACTACCACGAGTGCATCACCGACGTGACCTCGTTCTACCGGTCCTGGAGCGGTTACGCCGACGAGCTGGTGTGGGGCGCGATCTGGCTGCACCGGGCCACCGGCGACGCCGCGTACCTGGCCAAGGCGGAGGCGGGCTACGACGCGCAGGGCAACGAGAACCAGACCAGCACCAAGATGTACAAGTGGACGATCAGCTGGGACAACAAGCAGTACGGCAACTACGTGCTGCTGGCCCGGCTGACCGGCAAGCAGAAATACCTCGACGACGCCAACCGGTGGCTCGACTGGTTCACCGTCGGCGTCAACGGCGAGAAGGTGCGCACCTCGCCGGGCGGCATGGTGGTGGTCGACTCGTGGGGCGCGCTGCGCTATGCGGCGAACACCGCGTTCGTCGCGCTGGTGCACAGCGACCACCTCAGCGACGCGACCCGCAAGCAGCGCTATCACGACTTTGCGGTGCGGCAGATCAACTACGCGCTCGGCGACAACCCGCGCAACTCCAGCTATGTGATCGGCTTCGGCGCCAACTCGCCGAAGAACCCCCATCACCGTACGGCGCACGGCTCGTGGTGGGACAGCCAGCAGGTGCCGGAACAGACCCGGCACATCCTGTACGGGGCGCTGGTCGGCGGGCCGTCGTCGCCGGACGACGCGTACACCGACAACCGTGGCGACTACGTGATGAACGAGGTGGCCACCGACTACAACGCGGGGTTCACCTCGGCGGTCGCGCGGCTCTACGGCGAGTTCGGCGGGGCGCCGCTGACCGGCTTCCCGGTCGCCACACCCCCGGACATGCCGGAGCTGTCGGTGGAGACCACGGTGATGCAGAACGAGACCCGGTCGACCGGGGTGAAGGTGATCGTCTACAACAAGTCGGCGTTCCCGGCGCGCGCCCTGACCACGGGCCGGTTCCGCTACTACTTCACCCGGGACGACGAGTCGGCGCTGCAGGTGAGCTCGCCGTACACGCAGGGCTGCCCGGGGCCGACCGCGGCGAGGCAGCACTCCGGCAACGTCTGGTACGTGGAGGTGGACTGCACCGGCCACACCATCGCGCCGGCCGGCCAGTCGGCGCACCGGATGGAGGTGCAGCTCAAGATCGGTGTGGCGGAGGGTGGCCGGTGGGATCCGGCGAACGACCCCTCCTACCGGGCGGCGGCCGGGCCGAACACCGGGGTGCCGCTCTACGACGGGCCGGCGCTGGTGTGGGGTGCGGAGCCGGGCGGCTCGTCGCCCTCCCCGTCGGTGTCGGCGTCGCCGTCCGTGTCGCCCTCGGTCTCGGTCTCGCCGTCCGTGTCGCCCTCGGTCTCGGTGTCGCCCTCGGTCTCGGTCTCGCCGTCCGTGTCGCCCTCGGTCTCGGTGTCGCCCTCGGTCTCGCCGTCGCCGGCCGCGGGGTGCCGGGTCGCCTACACGACGAACCAGTGGAGCACCGGCTTCACCGCGACCGTGACGATCACCAACGGGCCGGCGGCGCTCAACGGGTGGACGCTGACCTTCCCCTACACCGCCGGGCAGAAGGTGACGCAGGCCTGGTCGGCGACGGTGACGCAGTCGGGCACCCAGGTGACCGCGGCCAACGCCTCCTACAACGGTGGCCTGCCCGCGGGTGGCACGGTCAGCTTCGGCTTCAACGGGACACATACCGGTACGAACCCGGCCCCCACGGCGTTCAGCCTGAACGGCACGGCCTGCGCGGCAGGCTAGGGCTGGGGGGAAGGAGGGGCCGGCACGGCCTGCGCGGCAGGCTAGGGCTGGGGGGAAGGAGGGGCCGGCACGGCCTGCGCGGCAGCCTAGGGCTGAGGGAAGGGAGGGGCGGGGCACGGTCGCGCGGCAGGTCAGGGCTGGGGGAGGGGAGGCACGGCCTGCGTGGCCGGCCAGGGTTCAGGAGGTCACTCGGACGGTCAACGTGCAGGTGTCGTCATCCGGACTCGGGGCGTGCAGCAGGCGATGGATCCGCGGCAACGGATCCTCGCCCGGTGCCGCGGAGACCGCCGCGAGGTGCGCGCGCACCTCGGCTGCCCGCCCCGCCATGTCGCCGGAACGGCGCTCCACCAGACCGTCGGTGTAGAACAGCACCAGGTCGCCCGGCTCCAGCTCGGCGTCCACCACCGGGAAGTCCACCTCCGGCTCGGCGCCCAGCAACAGGCCCGGCGGGCGGTCCAGCTCGAGGCTCTCGCCGAGCCGGCCGATCAGCGGCGCCATGTGACCGGCCCGCGCCCACGGCAGCCGCCGGGTCCGCGGGTCGTAGACCGCCACCAGCGCGGTGCCGGTGATGCCCAGCTGGGCGCAGAGCCGGTTCATGTGCCGCAGCAGCACACCCGGCTCGCGGATGCCGATCGACAGCCACGCCACCAGGGCGAACCGCAGGTGAGCCATGCCGCTGGCCGCGTCCAGACCGTGGCCCGCGACGTCGCCGATGGCCAGCACGACCCGGCCGTCCGGCAGGGTCTCCGCGTGGTACCAGTCGCCGCCCACCTTCGTGGCGCTCTCCGCGGGCAGATAGCTGACCATCGCCTCCAGGCCGTCCAGCCGGAACGGCGCGGCCGGCACCGGCTGGATCAGGTTCTGCAGCTGCCCGGCCAGGCGGTGCTCGGCCACGGCGGTCATCTCCCGGGTGCGCAACTGGTCGCTGAGCTGCTCGATCGCGGTCCGCGAATCCACCCGGGCGGTCACGTCCTGCACGACGGCGTAGATCTTCACCGGGTCCCCGGAGGCGTCCCGGGCCACGTCGGAGAGGATCCGCAGGTGCTTGACGGCCTCGCCGATCCGGAACCGGACCGTCACGTCGGAGGTGGCCCCGCTGTCCAGCGTCTGCCAGGCCGTCTCGGCGATCCCGCGGTCCTCCGGCAGCATCGCCCGGCCCTGCTCGAAACGCGACATCGGGCCCTCGGCCGGGTCCCGCTCGTAGATCCGGTACATCCCCGGCGACCACTCGCTGCGGCCGCTGACCAGGTCGTACTCGGTCCAGCCGAGGCTGCCGAGCAACTCGGTGTGCTCCAGGCGGCGCTGATGCTCGTCCATCCGCTGCCACCAGACCAGCAGGCCGCCGAGCACCCGGTGCACGCTGATCTCGAAACGGGACTCGGCGACGACGCCGGACTGTTTCTCCTCGTAGCGGAACTCGTCCATCCGGCCCGGCACGCCGGTGCGCTGCACCTCGGCGTAGAGGTTCCAGAGCGGGCCGCCCACCATGGACGGATAGAGCTCGCTGAGGCGGCCGTCGACGCGCTGCGTGCCGCGCCCGTAGATGTCACGGATCTGGTCGCTGGTGCCGGCGATCCGGAAATCGACCAGCTCGCCGGACGGGTCGTGCACGGGCAGCAGCCAGGTGCAACCCGCCGGGATCGCCGCGAGCAGCTCCCGAACCACGGCCTCGTCCGCCATCCCCGAATCCTATCGGGGCACAGGGAGTGGTGGCGCACACCGACACGTAGGTGGGGCGGGGGCTCTAGGCGTACGCCATCGAAGCGGCGATCCGGCGCAGGAAGGCCGCGTTGCTGTCGGTGGTGCGCAGCTGCTTCAGCAGCTGCGCCATGCCCTCGCGCCGTTCCTGGCCAGCCATCGCGCGGCGCACCTGGCCGGCGACGGCCAGTTCGGCCGGCGGCAGCAGCACCTCGTCGTGCCGCGTGCCGCTGGCGGTCACGTCGATCGCCGGGAAGATCCGGGCCTCGGCCAGCGACCGGTCCAGTTTCAGCTCGGCGTTGCCGGTGCCCTTGAACTCCTCGAAGATCAGGCCGTCCATCGCCGAGCCGTTCTCCACCAGCGCGGTCGCGATGATCGTCAGCGAGCCGCCGCCCTCGGTCGCGCGGGCCGCGCCGAGCAGCCGCTTCGGCGGGTGCAGCGCGGTGGAGTCCAGGCCGCCGGAGAGGGTACGGCCCCGGCCCGGCGCCGCCAGGTTGTAGGCCCGCCCCAGCCGGGTGATCGAGTCGAGCAGCAGCACCACGTCGGTGCCCTGCTCGACCAGGCGTTTCGCCCGCTCGACGGCGAGTTCGGCGACCGCGGTGTGATCCTGCGGCGGCCGGTCGAAGGTCGCCGCGATCACCTCGCCGCCGACCGTGCGGCGCATGTCGGTGACCTCCTCCGGGCGCTCGTCGACCAGGACGGTCATCAGGTGGCACTCCGGGTGGTTCGCGGTGATCGCGCCGGCGATCTGCTGCAGCACGGTGGTCTTGCCGGCCTTCGGCGGCGCGACGATCAGCGCCCGCTGGCCCTTGCCGATCGGCATCACCAGGTCGATCACCCGGGTGGCGATGTCCGGGCCGTTCTCCAGGCGCAGCCGCTCGTGCGGGTGCACCGGGGTGAGCCGGTAGAAGTCGGGGCGCGGGCCGGGCGCCTCGATCTGCAGGCGGGTGGCCCGGCCGCCGGTGATCTCGGCGACGCCGGTGATCCGGTCGCCGCGGCGCAGGCCGAGGCGGCGCAGCTCGCCGCCGGCGAGCGTGATGTCGGCGCGGCCCGGCAGGTAGCCGTCGGCACGCAGCCAGGCGCGGTCGTCGACGACGTCCAGCAGGGCGTCGACGGCGAGATGGGTGGTGGGCTTCTTCGGGGTACGGGTGACGACAGTCACGAGGTGCTCCTGGTGGGTGTGGGTGCCGAACGCCGAGCCGGAAACACCGGCGGGCGGGCGAGAAGCCGTCGAACGGCTCAGGGAAAAGTGGATCTCCGGGCGGCGATGAGAACGCCGGCATCCGGGATCCGGATGGGCCCACGGTAGCACCGGTTGGCCGCGACGGGCCATCACGGGTGATGATGACACTCAGGTTCGAGCTGAGGAGACGGGGATGCCACTGTTGCGGCGGGTGATCGGGGCGGTTCTGCGGCGGGTTCGCCAGCACCAGGGCCGGACGTTGCGGGACGTCGCCGACGCGGCCGGCGTGTCCCTGCCCTATCTCTCCGAAGTGGAACGCGGCACCAAGGAGGCCTCGTCGGAGGTGCTCGCCGCGATCTGCCGGGCGCTCGGCCTGCCGATGCCGGACCTGCTCGACGAGGTCCGCCGGGAACTTCTGCGCGACGCCCCGGTCCCGCACCTTCGCCTGCGCAACCTGACGCAGCGCAGCGCGCAGACCACCCCGAGCGCCCGCAGCGGTATGCACAGCACGCCGCAGGTGCGCTGCGCGGCCGGTGGCCTGCGCTCGGCCGCGCTGCTCAGCCGCGGCTGCCGTTCCGGCCTGACGGTGCGCGCCCGGGTTTAGGAGCTGTCCCCACGCCTCGCTCCGCGCGATCCGCGAGACAGAACCTGATCAGGCGACGACCAGGACCGGCGTGCCCGGGTCGATCTCCTTCAGCAGGGTACGCACGGCGGCCGCCGGCATGCGGACGCAGCCGTTGGAGACGCTGCGGCCGAAGGCGCTGCTGTTCGTCCAGGCGTGGATCGCGGTGTGCGCGCCCTGCAGGCCCTCGGCGAGTTCGTCCGGGTTCTCCGGGACCGAGCCGAGCACCAGCGCGTCGAGGCCGGCGAAGACCGCACCCTCGGTGTTGGTGCGGCCCATGACGAAGGTGCGGCCGGGCGGGGTCCGGGTGCGCCGGGTGCCGAGGGCGACCTCCCAGGACTTCTGCTCCTCGCCCCCGCGCAGCCAGGTCAGCCGGTGCTCGCTGAGATCGACGACGATGTGGTCACGCAGCGGCTCCGGCTGCCAGCCGTCGGTGGGCACCCAGCCGATCCGCTGGTTCGCCGAGGGGGCGAGCACGGCCGCCCAGCCGTTCTCGCGGGCGACGATCGGGGCGACCACGGGCAGGCCGGAGATGCGCGGCGGCAGGAAGGCGCGGGGTTTGCCGCCGGGAGCGTCGTAGAGCGCCATGCGCTCGGTGGGGCGCAGGGCCTCGGTCGGTGCGGTGTCGGCCGAGCCGGGGTCGGCGGGCAGCCCGCGCGGGCCTTTCGCATAGCTGATCACCGGCAGGTCGCCCGGCGGGGCGACGGCCGGCAGCGGGGCG
>NZ_JBEZZB010000250.1:0-10578 GCF_040638955.1 Actinoplanes sp. NPDC024001 | reverse complement strand
ACGCCTCGTCCCAACCCTGCACCTGCTCAACCGTGACCACGTCCGGGAAACGATCCAGAACTACTCGAAGTAGTGATCCGCCGTAGCAGTACTAGTCGGCCTTCACGCTCACCGCGGCCGGGGCCGGCGACACCGGGGCCTCGCCGGGCGGCTCGTCCGGGACGTGGGTGAGCCTGCTCGGCCACCACATCCACCGGCCGAGATCCAGGTTGAGCGCGGTGACCAGCACCGAGCGCACCACCAGGGTGTCCAGCAGCACGCCGAACGCCACCGCGAAGCCGATCTCGGCGAACGCCACCAGCGGCAGGCTGCCGAGCGCGGCGAACGTGCCGGCCAGCACCACCCCGGCCGAGGTGATCACGCCGCCGGTGGCGGCCAGGCCGATCAGCGCGCCGCGTTTGGTGCCGTGCTGCCAGGACTCCTCGCGGACCCGGGTCATCAGGAAGATGTTGTAGTCGATGCCGAGCGCGACCAGGAAGACGAAGACGAACAGCGGGAACGCGGTGTCCTCCCCGGCGAAGCCGAAGACGTGCCGGAACACCAGGACGCTGACCCCGAGTGCGGCGGCGAACGACAGCACCACCGTGGCGATCAGGATCAACGGCGCGACCACGGCCCGCAGCAGCACCCCGAGGATCGCCAGCACCACCAGCAGGACCAGCGGGATGATCAGCCGGTTGTCGTGCTTGTTCGCCTCGTTGATGTCGAGGGTCATCGCGGTCATCCCGCCGACCTTCGCGTCCGCTCCGGGCACCGCGTGCACGGCCTCGCGCACCGCGAGCACGGTGTCGTTCGCCTCGTCGCTGTCGGCCGCGGCCGTCAGCGTGCCCTCCATCAGCGCCAGTCCGTCGCGCACCACCGGCTCGCCGACCGCGCTGATGCCGGGCGTCGCGGCGAACGCGTCGCGCACCGCGGCCACCTGCCCCGCGTTGGTGATCACCACGACCGGCTGGCCCTCGCCGGCCGGGAAGTGCCGGGCCAGAACCTCCTGACCGGCGGCGGACGGCTGCTCGGTGGTGAACGAGTCCTGCTGGGACAGGCCGTTCGCGTTGAGCTGGAACAGGCCGAGCGACATCACGCCGAGCGCCACCGCGGTGCCGATCCAGACGGCGCGCGGGCGGCGGGCGATGCGCGTGCCCATCCGGGCCCACATGCCCGTCGCGGTCGGCTCGGCGGAGCCGTAGGCCGGGCGGACCGGCCAGAACAGCCAGCGGCCGCAGATCACCAGCAGGGCCGGCAGCAGCGACATCATGGCGAGCAGGGCGATCACCACGCCGATGGCGGCGACCGGGCCGAGGCCACTGGTCGCGTTCACCTCGGCCAGCATCAGGCAGGACATGCCGATCGCCACGGTGGCGGCACTGGCGATGATCGCCGGCCCGGCCCGGTGCAGGGCGAACATCATCGCCTCGTGCCGGTCGCTGTGCCGGCGCAGCTCCTCGCGGTAGCGGGCGACCAGCAGCAGGGCGTAGTCGGTGCCCGCGCCGAAGACCAGCACGGTCAGGATGCCGGCGCTCTGCGCGTTGACGACCAGGCCGTTGTACTCGGCGAGCAGGTAGACGACCGCCTGCGCGGTGATCAGCGCGGCGCCGGCCGAGATGATCGGAAGCAGCCAGAGGACCGGGCTCCGGTACGTGATCAGCAGGATGATCGTGACGATCGCCAGGGTGGTGTAGAGCAGGGTGCCGTCGACCCCGGCGAACGCGGCGGCCGAGTCGGCGGCGGAACCGGCCGGCCCGGTGAGGTGCACGGTGAGGCCGTTCTCCCCCGTACCGATGACGGTGTTGATCTCGTCGACGACGTCGGCGATCTTCTCCCAGCCGTCCCTGTCGACCTCGATCGGCACGATGAGCTGCAGCGCCTGGCCGTCCTCGGCTGGGACGGGGCCGATGATCTCGCCGGTCACGCCGGTGACCGACCGGATCGCCTGCCCGTCGGCGGCGGCTTTCGCCCGGTCGGCGTCGGTGATGCCGGAGGTCCGCTCATAGACGATGATCGCCGGCACCAGGTCGGCCGGCACGAACCGCTGCTGCAGCTCGGACACCTGGGTGGCCTCGGCACTGCCGGGCAGCCAGGACGCGTTGTCGTTGCGCTCGGCGCTGCTGAGTTTGCCGGCCAGCGGGCCGGCCACCGCGAGGATCGCGATCCACAGCACCAGCACGAGCCATTTCGTGCGCCGCCCGCAGACGAACCGCGCTATCGTTCCCGTCGCCATGATTCCCCCCGGATCAGACGTCAGCCCCGCGGAGCTTAGGCATGCGGGAAGATCGATCTGAACCCTGAGAACGGTCAGATCAGGGTTTCCTCAGGGAAGAACCACTCGGTGAACGCGGCTGTCCGAAACGGACGGCATAATCATCCGGTGGACAACTGGGAATACGCGCGGCTGGAGTACCGCGCCGCGGGCACGCTGGGCTCCGACCGCTTCATGGACTGGACGGCGACCTTCCACCATCCCGGTGGGGTGCTGCGCTGGGGCACCGACGAGCGGTTCGACGACATCCGGCACCTCAACCGCGCGGGCGCGGCCGGCTGGCAGGCCTACGACCGGGCGGTGATCCACGTGAAGGACGAGCCGCACCGGCTGAGCAGCGTGACGTACTCGATGCGCCGCCCGATCCCGGTCGAGCCACCCGCGGTTCCCGGCGTGGCCTGATCATGGCGCCGTCGCCGTGATGGCTTAAATTCGCAGGGTGCCCCGAGAGACCGGAACGAAGCTGATCGCCTCGAACAAGAAGGCGCGGCACGACTACGCCATCCTGAAGACGTACGAGGCGGGCCTCGTGCTGGCCGGGACCGAGGTGAAATCGCTGCGCCTGGGCCGGGTGTCGCTGGTCGACACCTTCGCCCAGGAGCACGACGGCGAGATCATGCTCTACGGCCTGCACATCGCGGAGTACGGCTTCGGCAGCTGGACCAACCACGCCCCGCGCCGCACCCGCAAGCTGCTGCTGCACAAGGCCGAGATCATCAAGATCCTCAACCAGCTGGGCAACGGGACCGGCCTGACCCTGGTGCCGCTCTCGCTGTATTTCAAGGACGGCTGGGCGAAGGTCGAGCTCGGCGTGGCGCGCGGCCTGAAGGCCTACGACAAGCGGCAGGTGATGGCCGAGCGCGACGCCAAGAAGGAGATCGCCCGGGAGATGGGCCGGCGCCTGAAGGGCCGCCGCTGACGACGGGCCCGGCCGGTGATTAGGCTCGACCAATGATCACCTTCGGTCTCGACACCTTCGGCGACGTCACCGCCGGCGACTCCTATCCCCAGGTCATCCGCAATGTGGTCGAGCAGGCCGTGCTCGCCGACCGCCTCGGCATCGACGCGTTCGGCGTCGGCGAGCACCACCGCGACGACTACGCGATCTCCGCGCCGGAGATCGTGCTCGCGGCGATCGCCGCCCGCACCGAGCGGATCACCCTGGGCACGGCGGTCACGGTTCTCAGCTCCGACGATCCGGTACGGGTGTACGAGCGTTTCGCCACCCTGGACGCGGTGTCGAACGGCCGTGCGGAGATCATCCTCGGCCGGGGTTCGTTCACCGAGTCGTTCCCGCTCTTCGGCTACGACCTGGCCGACTACGAGCGGCTGTTCAGCGAGAAGCTGGACCTGATGGCGCACCTGCTCGACGAGAAGCCGGTGACCTGGTCCGGCACGGTCCGGCCGCCGCTGAGCGACCAGCAGGTCTACCCGAAGACCGAGTCCGGGCGGATCCGCACCTCGATCGGGGTCGGCGGCAGCCCGGAGTCGGTGGTCCGCGCCGCCCGTTACGGCCTGCCGCTGGTCCTGGCGATCATCGGCGGCGCCCCGGCCCGGTTCGCCCCGTACGTCGAGCTCTACCACCGGGCGCTCAAGGAACTGGAGCAACCGGAGCAGCCGGTCGCCGTGCACTGCCCCGGCTTCGTGGCCGCCACCGACGAGGAGGCGGTCGAGGTGCTCTGGCCGCACGCCCGGCGGATGCTGGACCGCATCGGCCGCGAGCGCGGCTGGCCGCCGCTCACCCGCGACCGTTTCCAGGCGGACATCACCGAGGGCGCCTGGCACGTCGGCTCGCCGGAGACGGTCGCCCGCAAGATCGCCGACACCGTGCAGGCGCTCGGCATCCAGCGTTTCGACCTGAAGTACTCGCACGGCACCCTGCCGCACGACCGGCTGATGACCTGCGTGGAGCTCTACGGCACGCAGGTGATCCCCCGGGTCCGGGAGATTCTGTCCTAGAGTCGGACCCATGACCGAGCGTCTGGACTGGATCGACCCGACACTTCGCGAGTGGGACTGCACGGTGGTGTGGTCGGATCCGGCCGATCCGGAGGCGGGCATCGTCCTGGACCGGTCCGCTTTCTACCCGGGCGGTGGAGGCCAGCCGCCGGACCACGGGGTGCTGCTCTGGGAGGGCGTGCAGACCCGGATCGTCGACACCCGCCGTGCCTCCTCCCCCGGCGCCGATCTCCACCTGATCCCGGCGCCGGGCGACCCGGTGCCGGCGCCGGGCACGGTGGTGCGCGGCGCGATCGACGACGAGCGCCGCAGCAGCCTGATGCGCACCCACTCCGGCCTGCACATTCTCTGCGGCACCGTGTTCCGCGACTTCGGGGCGCTGGTCACCGGCGGCAACATGCAGCCCGGCGAGGCGCGGATGGATTTCAACATGCCGGAGGTGCCGCCGGGGTTCAAACAGACCCTGGAGGACGCGGTCAACGCGGAGATCGCGGCCGACCGCAAGATCGTCGCCCGGGTGCTGCCCCGCGAGGAGGCCCTGGCCATCCCGACGCTGGTGCGCACCCAGGACGCCCTGCCGCCGCTGGAGAACCCGGAGATCCGGGTGATCGACATCGTCGGGCTGGACGTGCAGGCCGACGGCGGCACGCACGTGGCCTCGACCGCGCAGGTCGGCCGGGTCACGGTGGTGAAGGTGGAGAGCAAGGGCCGGCAGAACCGCCGAGTCCGGATCAGGATCGCGGACTAGCGGGCCGGCCGGCCCTCGAACTACCGAACTGCTCGCACCGGCGAGCTACTTGATGCCGGCCTTGCGGCAGGCCGTCACGAACGCCTTGGTGCAGAGCGCTTCCTTCTTGACGAAGCCGACGTCGACCACCCGCTTGATGTTCTTGATGGTGATCGCCTCGGGCTCCAGCGACTGGAACGGGATGGTCAGGCCCGACTCCGGGTCCTTGATCTTGGCCGCCACCGGCGGCTCGATGCCCTTGTAGAGGTCGATGGCGAGCTTCGCGGCCGCCTGCGCCTCCGCCTCGATCGACTTGAAGACCGTCATGCACTGGTCGCCGGCGAGGATGTTCTGCAGGCCCTGCACGGTGGCGTCCTGGCCGGTGACCGGGACCTTCCGGTTGAGGCCCTTCTCCTTGAGCACCTCGATGGCCGCGTTGCCGAGGCCGTCGTTGGCGGCGAGCACGCCGTCGATGTTCGGGAACTGCTTGAGCATCTGGGCGAAGATCTCGCGGGCCTCGTCGTTGTCCCAGTCCTGCACGAACTGGTCCGGGCCCTTGATGTAGATCGCGTTGTCGTAGAGCGGCTGCAGGACGCTGTCGTAGCCGTTCTTGAACAGGGTGGCGTTGTTGTCCGTCGGCGACCCGTTCAGCTCGGCGACGACCGGGACACCGGTCTTCTTCGTCTTGGCCAGGCAGGACTTCAGGTACTCGCCCTGCAGCTGGCCGACCTTCTCGTTGTCGAAGCTGACGTAGTAGTCCGCCGCCCCGTTGAGCGTCATCCGGTCGTAGTCGATGACGAAGACGTCCCGCTGCTTCGCGGCGTCGATCACGGCCTTGCCGCTGACCGAGTCCAGGTTCGCGATCAGCAGCACCTTGACGTTGTTGTCCAGCAGCTGCTCGGCGAGGCGCTTGAACTGCTCCTTGTCACCCTCGGCGTTGAAGATCTCGAACGGCACGTTGGCCTTCTTGAACTGCTCCGTCAGGTAACGCGGGTCGTCCGTGCTCCACCGCTGCGAGCTCTTGGTGTCCGGCAGGATCACACCGATGCCGCCCTTGCCGGTCGTCTTCTCACCGCTGGCGATCGCCGTGCCGTTGCTCCCACCATCACCGGTGTCACCGCCGTCGTCACAGGCCGTGAGCGTCATGGTTGCCAACAGGCCGGCGGCGGCCAGGGCGGCCAAAGACTTGCGCATGGCGATAGTAGTCCTCTCAGGGGGTCATCCCGAGCTGCGTGGAGCCGCTGAACGGTCCGCCAAGTATCGGCCAGGGCACCACGGGCGCAACATCGGGAGGGGGGCCAGAGGACAAGATTATTCATTTATCAGCCGTGACTGCCAAACAAACACGGAGGGTAGTCACTTCATCCCTTGTCCGCACCCGCGGTCAGGCCTTCGGTGAGCAGCCGCTCGGCAGCGAAGAAGATGATCACAATCGGCAGGGTGAGCACGACGGAACCGGCCATCAGGACGGTCTTGCTCACCTCGATACCGCCGGAGAGCTGCGCCAGGCCCAGCGAGACCGTCCAGTCGGCGCGGTCCTCCACCAGAAAGAGCAGGGCGAAGAGGAACTCGTTCCAGGCGATCATGAAAACGTAGAGCGCGTTCGCCATCACCGCCGGCGCGGCCAGCGGCAGGATCACCTTGCGCAGCGTCTGCAGGCGGCTGTACCCGTCGATCGCCGCGGCCTCCTCCAGGCTCTCCGGGATCGTGGCGAGGTAGTTGCGCAGCATGTAGATCGAGACCGGGACGGTCTGCGCGATGTACACCAGTGTCAGCCCGCCCAGCGAGCCCCGCAGCCCGAGCCGGGTGAACAGCACGAACAGCGGGATGGCGAGCAGGATCGACGGGAACAGGTAGACCGACAGGAACAGGAAGTGCACCTGCCGGCGGCCGACGAACCGCATCCGGCTGACCGCGTACGCGCCGGGGATCGAGACCAGCAGGGTCAGGGCGGTGGCCGCGATCGACACCATCGCGGAGTTCGCCAGGAACTTCAGGAAGCCCTGCCCGCCGCTCTCCGCCGAGGTGAGCACCTCCCGGTACGTGCGGGTGGTCCACTCGGACGGGGCCAGCCACAGCTGGCCCGGGTTCTGCAGCAGCTCCTCGATCGGGCGGACCGAGAGCAGCAGCATGTACAGGAACGGGAAGAGCGTGGCGACCACCAGCACGATGATCACGATCGGACGCAGGATGTTGAGGACCCGCGTCTCGACGGCTGCCCGGTCGGCCATCAGTCCTCCCCTTCGACCCGCGGCGCGAGGAACTTGAGGTAGATCGCCAGCAGCACCACCAGGCCGAGGGCGAGGACCAGCGCCTGCGCGGCCGCGGCGCCGACGTCGAAGCGGGCGGTGAGGAACTCGTACACCCGCACGCTGACCACCTCGGTGCCGGCGCCGCCGCCGGTGAGCAGGTAGACGTCGTCGAACTTGTTGAACGTCATGATGAACCGCAGCACGCAGAGCAGCGCGATCACGGCGCTGAGCTGCGGCAGCAGGATGTGCCGGAAGACCTGGGTGGGTGCGGCGCCGTCCACCCGGGCCGCCTCCTCCAGATCGTGCGGGACCGCCTGCAGCCGGGCCAGCAGGAACAGGAAGGCGAACGGGAAGTAGCGCCACGCCTCGAACGCGATCACCGTGAACAGGGCGAGCGGGATCTCCACCTGCCAGCCGAGCAGGTTCAGGGCGTACTCGCGCTGGCTGAGGAACGCGATCGGCCGGTCCCAGCCGAGGAACCGCACGCCCCAGTCGTTGGCCAGCCCGAACTGCGGGCTGAGCAGCACGTTCCAGACGAAGGTCACGGCCACCACCGGCGCCACGTACGGCAACAGCACCGAGGCCCGCACCAGCGTCCGGCCACGGAATCGGCCGCGCAGGGCGAGCGCCGCGATCAGGCCGAGCACGATCGAGCCGAACGTCGACCCGACCGTGTAGATCAGCGTGGTCCACAGCGACGACCAGAACCCCGGCGAGGTCAGCACCGTCTCCAGGTTCGCCAGGCTGTACTCGCCGAACACCCCGGCCCGGCGCAGGTTGATCAGCCGGATCCGCTGGAACGCCAGCATGACGGTCCAGAGGATCGGCACGACCACGACGACCAGCACCACGATCAACGTCGGCGACAGGTACGCCAGGCCCGCGCGGTTCTCCCGCTGGCGGGCGGTCAGCGGCTTCTTACCCGGGCGCGGCTCGCCCTCCGGACGTTCCCCGGGCCGCGGCGGGTTCTCGGTGGCCAGGCTCACTCGGGGCTCACTCGAGCGACTTCTGGATCGTCTTGACGTCTTCGGCGGCCCGCTCCGCCGCGCCGGCGGCATCGAGCTCACCGCTGGCCAGACTGTTGATCGCCTTCGGCACCGGCAGCTCACCGAGGGTCGCGCCGACCAGGGCGCCCTGCTTCTGCGGGAAGCCCCAGCGCTGGAAGGTGTCCGGGCTCTTCTGCAGGGCGGTCAGCACGTCCGCCGGGTAGATGTCGGCCAGCGGCTTCTTGCTGTCCACCCCGGCCGGGAGCTTGTTCCACGCGGTGGTGAACTTCTCCGCCTCCTCGGCGGTGCCCTTGCGTACCGGGATCTTGCCCTCCGGGGCGATGCCGAGCCAGTCGGCGTACCCCTCGTTCATCATGTACGCCACGAACTTCTTCGCCGCGTCGGTGCGCGGGCCGTCCTTCGTGATCGTCCAGCTGGTGATCTCACCGAACTGGGCCGGCTGCCCCTGCGGCCCGGAGATCGCGGTGACCACGCCGGTGTTCTTCGCCAGCCAGGTCGGGTCGCTCTTGCACTGCGCGCAGGTCGGCAGGGCGTCGTTGCGCAACCCGGCCATCTCGTCGAGCAGGAACGACGACCAGACCACCATGGCGGCCTTGCCGGAGAAGTAGGTGGCCCGGGTGGTGTCGACGTCCTGCGCGCCCGGCACCGACCAGTTCTTCACCAGGTCCTCGTAGAGCTTGAAGGTCTCCACGCACGGCGGCGAGCTGAGCTGAACGTTCTTCGCCTCGTCGACTAGCTGGCAGTTGTTGCCCAGCGCCAGGTTCTCGAACGTCTGCTGGGTGAAGGCGTCGTTGCCGACCGTGGCCAGGGCGGCGCCGGCGACGTCCTTCGAGTTCAGCTTCTGCGCGGCGGCGCGGATCGCGTCGTACGAATCCGGGGCGGCCAGCCCGGCCTGCTGGAACAGGTCCTTGCGGTAGAAGAGCAGCTGCGCCCAGCCGTCCGACGGCACCGACAGCTGCGTGCCGTCCTGGCTGGTCAGCTCCAGCGCGCGGGCGGAGAACGTCCCGGTGCCGAGCTGGTCGACGACCGCCTTCGCGGCGTCGGTGTCGATCAGTTCGTTGGTCGCCATCTGCGCCACCGCGGCCAGCGGGAGCGCACCGACCACGTCGGGCAGCGTGCCGGCCGCCGCAGCCGAGGTGATCAGGCTGCTAAACTGGTTCTCGTCGGTCGCGACCAGCTTCACCTGGATGCCGGTGGCGGCGGTGAACTTGTCGACGATCTTCTGCGTGGCCTGCATCCGGTCGGTCAGGTTCTCCAGACTCCAGACGGTGAGCGTGCCGCCGGCCTCATCACCCCCGTCGTCCCCGCCACAGCCCGCGAGCGTCGCGGCAAGCAGTACGGCCGCTGCCGCGGCTCCCCATCGTGACCCTGTCCATCGTGACTGCGTCGTCATGATGTCCTCCCCGTTGCGCATCGATGACGGAGAACTTCTCTGACGGTAAGCCCGCCGCCCGGGTCGCGCGACCCGAGAGCCGAACCCAAGACCACAATGGGGTGATGACGATGACCATCAGGGTCGCCACCCGCGCCGACCTGCCACGACTGCGGGCGCTGATGGCGGCCGCGATCGCCGAGTTGCAGAAGCGGTTCCTGAGCCCGGAGCAGATCGCCGCCAGCACCGCGATCATGGGCCTGGACACGCAACTCGTCGACGACGGGACGTACTTCGTGGTCGAGGAGGGCGCGGCGATCGTGGGCTGCGGCGGCTGGAGCCGGCGGGCCACCCTCTACGGCGGCGACCACTCCACCGGCCGCGACGCCGGGCTGCTCGACCCGGCCCGCGACCCGGCGAAGGTGCGCGCCATGTACACCGATCCGGCGCACGCCCGGCGCGGCATCGGGCGGATGATCCTCGCCGAGTGCGAGCGCGCGGCGGCCGCGGAGGGGTTCACCACGCTGGAGCTGATGGGGACTCTCTCCGGGCAGCCGCTCTACACCGCCGCCGGGTTCGTGGTCGTGGAACACCTCGAGGACGACCGGGGTGGCGCACCGGTTCCGCTGGTGCGCATGCGCAAGCCGATCAGCTGACCGTCCGCTCCCCGGTCGCCGCTCACGGGATGCTCAGCCAGGCGGCGGCGTCGCGCGGCAGCAGGCCGTCCGCGGTGAGCGGTGCGCTGGTCAGCAGAGGGGTTCCGGGCGGCAGCGGCACCGGCGCGGAGCCCATCGCCACCACCAGCGCGAGGTTCGGGCGGCGGGCGATCAGCCGGTCGTCGCCGTCGACCGACCAGGCGACCGGGTCGCCGGCGGCGAGGACGCCCTCGGCGTGCAGGCGCTTGCGCAGGGCGATCGCCTCGCGGCACAGCGGCAGCGTCGGCGAGGCCAGGTGGGCGTCCCAGCCGGCCGGGACCGGCTGCCTGGGCGGCGCGGCGCCCGGCGGGG
>NZ_JBEZZB010000249.1:0-10606 GCF_040638955.1 Actinoplanes sp. NPDC024001 | reverse complement strand
CAGGCGGGGTAGCAGCCGGCGTTGCGGGAGCTCACCGTGCTCGGCGCCGGTGACCGCGTGCACGGGTACGCCCAGTTCAGCGGCGAGCCGGGGGCTAGCGCGAGGCGCTGGTCCTCCTCCAGGCCGGAGAGCGCCGGGGTGTCGGCGAAGAGCGCCTCGGCCTCCGCCCGCTCCTGCGGCGGCGGGCCGGGCATCGGGCCGACGACGGTGGCGACGGTCGACGCGGGCAGCGCCAGCAGCGTGGTGCCGGCGGTGTGCCAGTCCAGCTGGGAGCTGCGGCCGGTGAGCGCGTTGGCGAGGCCGACCACGCCACCCGGTCCGACGTGGTGCCGGATGGTGCCGCCCGGGTCGCCGGGACGGCGGCCGTGCAGGGCGCCCTCGACCACGACGTAGACGGCGGGCTGGTGGTCGCCGGCGAGAACCAGCTGGCGGCCGGTCGGCGGGTGCAGCCAGCGGGCCCGGGAGGCCAGCCCCTGCAGTGCCGCCTCGGGCAGACCGCCCAGCTCGGAGGCCTGCAGCGCGGCCAGGCGGCGGGGCAGGTCGGCGTCCCGGTCCCGCTCGGCGGCCCGCTGCCGGGCCCGGCGCCAGGCCTTGCCGAGCCGGCCCAGCAGGAAGTAGAGCGGCGGCGCGAGGATGCCCAGCACCATCACGAGCAGCAGCAGGCGGCCGAGGAATCCGGAGTACCACAGGCCGACGGCGAGGCCCTCGACCCGGTCGGTCCAGAGCCGGTGGCCCAGGCCGAGCGCGGCGACCAGCCAGAGCATCGCGAGCACGCCGTAGAGGGCGACGAGGCGGCCCTCCCGGTCCAGTTTCGACCAGCGCGGGCCGCGCCGGCGCAGCCGCCCGGAGAGCCAGGACAGGGCCCGCGCCCGCACGTCGGGAATCTCCAGCCAGTCCATCAGCAGGTACTGCCCGTCGAGCGGCAGCAGCGGGCTGAGGTTGAAGAAGACGTGCAGGTAGAAGAGGAACGCCAGCTTGAAGGCGATCCCGCCGGTGGCCGGGACGGCCAGGCCGATCAGCTGCACCAGACCGGCCAGCCCGAGCGCGGTGGCCGGGCCGGCCGCGGTGACCGCGATCCGGGCGCGCCGGCCGGCCATCCAGACGTCGCTGGTATCCACGAAGACCGAGGGGATGCCGAAGTACAGCAGCAGCCCGGCGGACGGGACCTCCCGGCCGACCCGTTTCGCGGCCAGCGCGTGCCCCAGCTCGTGTGCGGCCAGCGCCAGCACGTTGAGCAGCACGAGCGTGATCGCGCCGAACAGGTAGGAGTCACCCACCAGGAAGAGGGACCGGCTCCCGCGCTGCCAGGTGGCGGCGAAGAGGACGACTCCGGCGAGCGCGAACAGCCCGCCGATCCAGACCGCGGCGCGGGTGAAGAGGAACCGGCCGACGCTCCGGTAGAGGCCGGTGATCAGGCCGTCCACCTCGAAGGAGAGCACCTGGCGGCCGCCGGCCGCGGCGAGCAGCGAGCTGCCGACCCGTTTCGGCAGCGGCTCGCGGGTCATCTCGCGCAGCGGACGGAAGGCGTCGAGCGGAAGCTCCTCGAGCATCCGGTTGGCGGCCAGGTCGGCGACGACCCGGCGGACCTGGTCCGGTGCGAGGCGGCCGGCGATCCGGGCGAACTCGGCGACCAGCCGGGCCACCGTGCTCACCCCGTCCATCATCAGGGCGAGCTGGTACTCCTCCGGGGTGAGCCGCAGGTACGAGCTGCGGCCGCCGTCGTCCGGCGAGCGGAGCATCACGTAGCGGCCACCACGGACCGCGGTCCGGTGGCGGACCTCGATGCCGGGGCGCAGGACGGGGCGGGCGCTGGACGGGTTGAGCCGCTCGGCCACGGTGTGCCAGAGGCCGGTGTCGGCGGGCCCGGACGGCACCCCCGGGGCACGGCCGGCCAGGGCTTCCCAGACGCTGGTCCGGGTTTCGACGTACGTCAACTCGCAGGGCCTCTCACTCCGCCGAAGTGAAAAATCTCACCGCGCCGGGCGGCGAGCCGACGCCGGCGGCGAATGGAGATTAGGCGGTTGCCTGGGCAAACGCGAGTCCCGCGCGGCAAAAGCTGCCTGTTGGTCGCGAAGGTCCTGAATCCCGGCATAGAGAGGAATACGGCGGGTGACGCGGCCACCCCGGTCGCGTCACCCGCCGTAGCGGAAAGTACTACTGGGCCTCCTGCAGCGTGACGGTGACCGTCTGCTCGCTGCCGTTCCGGGTGAAGGTGAGGGTCATCTTCTGGCCCACCGAGCCCGACTGGACCGCCGCCACCAGGTCGTCCGAGTCGGCGACCGCCTTGCCGTCGACCTTGGTGACCACGTCGCCCTGCTGGAGCTTGGCCTGCGCGGCCGCGCTGTCCGACGTGACGCTGCTGATCAGGGCGCCGCCGTTCTCCGCGTCGGTGACGCTGACGCCGAGCGCCGGGTGGCTGACCTTCTTGCCCTGCATCAGCGCCTCGGCGACGTCGACCGCCTTGTTGCTGGGGATCGCGAAGCCGAGACCGATGTTGCCGGAGCCGGACCCGGAGGTGGCGATCGCCGAGTTGATCCCGATGACCTCGCCGTTGGTGTTGACCAGCGCGCCGCCGGAGTTGCCCGGGTTGATCGGGGCGTCGGTCTGCAGCAGGCCGGTCATCGTGGCGCTCGACCGCTGCTGCTGGCCGCCGAACGGGTTCTGCGGCTGGCCCTCCTCGCCGCCGGACTGGATGGTCCGGTCCTTGGCGCTGATGATGCCGGCGGTCACCGAACCCTCCAGGCCGAGCGGGCTGCCCAGCGCCAGGACGGTGTCGCCGACCTGGATCTGCGAGCTGTCGCCGAACTTGGCGGCCTTCAGGTCCTTGACCCCGGTGGCCTTGACCACGGCCAGGTCGGTCCGCGGGTCGGTGCCGACCACGCTGGCGGTGGCCTTGGTGCCGTCCGCGAAGATGATGTTGACCGACTCGCCCTGGGCGTTCGCGACCACGTGGTTGTTCGTCACGATGTATCCGTCGGCGCTGATCACCACGCCGGAGCCCTCGCCCGTGCCGGTGGTGATCGACACGACGCTGTCCTGCACGGCGGCGGCGATCTGGGCCAGCGACGAGCGGTCCACCACCCGGGTGACCGAGGAGTTGCTGGTCGGCACGGTCCGGTTGCTGTTGTCGTTGTCCAGCGCCAGCGTGGTGGCGGCGCCGACCGCACCACCGCCGAGCGCGATCAGCACGGCCGCCGCGCCGGCGACGAAGATCTTGCGGCCGCGCCCCGGGGTCCGCTGGTGCTGCTCCATCCCGACCGGCTGGGCCCAGGCCGCGGCGCTCTCGGTGCCGGGCTGCGCCTGGCTGGCCTGCCAGGCGGCGTACGGGTCCTGCTGCTGGTAACCGGGCTGCCCGTAGCCGGGTGGAGGCTGGTAACCCTGGTGCGGATGCCCGTACGGCACCGCGGTGGTCGGGTAGTCCTGCCCGGGGGCCGGCTGCTGCCACGGCGACTGCGCCCAGGGGTTGTGCGGGGGCTGCGCCGGAGGCTGGGGCGCCGCGGGCTGGGCGGCGCCGGGCGCGTAACCGGCCGAGGGGTCGGTGGCCGGTGGTTGGGGTGCCGCGGACTGGGGAGCGGCGGACTGCGGGGCAACCGACGGCTGCGCCGCGGTCGGCTGCTCAGACTCCACCCGCTCCGCGCTGGTGTGGTCAGCGGCGGCGTCCGCGGGCCGCGGGTTGGTCTCGTTCTCGTTCATGTAGGTAACTCTGCCCCGTCGTACTCGTACCGAACTGTGTTAGCCCTGGACGTTTTCTGTGAACCCTTTTTCCGCATTTATGGTCGGCAAAGAGACACGGAAGGTGGCGCCCCGGCCCGGTTCGGAATCTACCTCGACCGATCCCTCGTGCGCCGCCACGATCGCCGCGACGATCGCCAGACCCAGTCCGGTGCCGGTCGCCTCCCGGTCGGTGTTGCGGGTCCGTGCCCCGTCCGCCCGGTAGAAACGCTCGAACACCCGCTCCGCCTGCTCCGGGCTCAACCCGGGACCGGTGTCGGCCACCTCGATCACCGCGGTGTCCCCTGTCCCGGCGAACAGGCGCAGGGTCACCGCGGCGCCCGGCGGGGTGTGCACCACGGCGTTCGTCATCAGGTTGCCGATCACCTGGCGCAGCCGGGCGTCGTCGCCGTACGCCACCAGCCGCTCCGGCTCGTCGCGCACCTCCAGGGTGATCTCCCGGTCCGGTGCGGTGGCCTGCGCGGCCTGCACCGCGTCCATGGCGAGCACCGGCAACTCGACCGGGGCCAGGGTGAGCGGCCGCTCCCGGTCCAGCCGGGCCAGCAGCAGCAGGTCCTCGACGAGCAGGCCCATCCGGGACGCCTCGTCCTCGATCCGCCGGACCAGCCGGGCCACCGCCTCCGGGTCGGAGACCGCGCCCTGGCGGTAGAGCTCGGCGAAACCGCGGATGGTGGTCAGCGGCGTACGCAACTCGTGTGAGGCGTCAGCGACGAACTGCCGCATCTTCTCCTCGGACTGCAGGGCCCGCGCCTCGGACCGCTTGGCGGCCTCGGCCGCCTGGCGGGCGCTGTGCTCGGCGGACCGGGCCGCCTGCTCGGACTGGGCCCGCGCGATGAAGGCGGCCTCGATCTGGGCGAGCATCGTGTTCAGCGCGACCGAGAGCCGGCCCAGCTCGGTGGTCGGCTCGCCGCCGTCCACCTCCGGGTCGGGCACACGCTGGGTGAGGTCGCCGGCCGCGATCCGGGCGGCGGTGCGCTCGATCTGCACGAGCGGGATCAGGCTCTGCCGCACCATGGCCGCCCCGATCGTGGCGAGCGCGATCAGCACGCCGACCCCGACCAGGAAGTCCACCCAGACCAGCCGGGCGATCACCGCGTCCACACCGGTCATCATCTGGGCGACGTGCAGCACCTCGCCGTTGTTGAGCCGGGCCACCACCATCCGCCAGACGTACTTGCCGTCGTAGGAGCGGACCGTGTAGGGCTCGTCGATGTGCGCGTCGATCTCCTCGACACCGGTGAACAGCGGCGGGAGGTTCTCCTCGGTCAGCTGGGACCGGAGGTAGGACCGCTCACCCACCCCGCTGACCGTGGTCCGGGCGGCGTAGTAGTCCGGCGGCAGGAAGATCGAGCCGCCGCCCGGCCGCCCCTCGTTGAAGGCGTTGACCGCGTGGGTGCCGAACGACTTCAGCTGCGCGTCCATCCGGTCCAGCATGAACTGGTGCAGCGCGTAGGTGCTGGTCGCGCTGATCAGGGCGAGCGCCGCGAAGACCAGCGCCAGCACCGCCGCGACCAGCTTGGTCCGCAGCGAGATCTTGCGCAGGCTGGGTTGGCGCGGGATCGACCCTCGAACCCGCTCGGCAATAGTCACGATCGGGCCTACACAGCTGGTTTGCGCAGCACGTAGCCCACACCGCGGAGGGTGTGGATCAGGCGCGGCTGCACGTTGTCCACTTTCCGGCGAAGGTACGAGATGTACGACTCGACGATGTTGTCGTCACCGCGGAAGTCGTATTTCCACACGTGGTCCAGGATCTGCGCCTTGGAGAGCACCCGGTTGGCGTTGAGCATCAGATAGCGCAGCAGCTTGAACTCGGTCGGCGAGAGCTGCACCCGGCTCCCCGCCCGGTAGACCTCGTGCGTCTCCTCGTCGAGCTCCAGATCGGCGAAGACGAGCCGGGACGGCTGCTCCTCGCCGGCCGTGGTGCGGCGCAGCACCGCCCGGATGCGGGCGGTCAGCTCCTCCAGGCTGAACGGCTTGGTGACGTAGTCGTCGCCGCCCAGGGTGAGCCCGCGGATCTTGTCGTCGGTGCCGTCCCGGGCGGTCAGGAAGACCACCGGGGTGCGCTGCCCACCCTCCCGCATCAGCCGGATCACCTCGAAACCGTCGAGGTCGGGCAGCATCACGTCGAGCACGACGAGATCGGGCGCGGAGCTGCGGGCGGCACTGACGGCCGCACTGCCGCTGGTCGCGGTCGTGACGTCGAACCCGGCGAAACGCAGGCTGGCGGAGAGCAGCTCGAGGATGTTCGCGTCGTCCTCGACGACGAGCAGCTTTGCCTCGCTCTGCTTGGGCTGGGTCTGGGCGGCCATGCGGCCATTGTTGCCCCGGCCGCTGCACCGAGGCTGCACACTCGCTGAAAAATTTCTGTGAGGAAGGCCTTCAGTCAGCTTTCGGGTGGCGGGTGGGGCGGTCGGAGGTCACGCGGCCAGGCGATATCCGCCGCCGCCGAGGCTGGCCTGCGCCGCGCGGGCCAGCACCCGCCGGTCGGCGCCCGCCTCCGGGCGCAGCGCCGGCGCGGCCACCAGCGTGACGGCCATCCGGCGGACCCGGGCCACCCGCAGCACCGAGCCCCACAGGGTGTCGTCGCCGACGAAGGCCGCCTCGGCCGAGTCGTAACCGATCGAGATGGGCACGACCGGGGCGCCGGCATCGATCGCGGCCTGGAAGAACGCCGGACGGAACCGGCCGTGTTCGGCGCCGCAGAACGTCGTACCCTCCGGGAAGACCGCGACCGACCGCCCGGCTCGCAGCGCCGCCGCGGCCTCGCACACCGTCGCGGGCAACGCCCGCGGCCGCGAGCGGTCGATGAAGATCGCCCCGCTCCGGCCGGCGGTCGCGCCGATCCCCGGCCAGGCCCGCACGTCGTGCTTCGCCACCAGGCGCACCGGCAGCACCGCGGTCAGCGCCACGATGTCCAGCCAGGAGACGTGGTTGGCGACGAGCAGGCTGCCGGGGCGCGGCAGCGGGCCGCGCCAGACCAGGCGAACACCCAGGACCGCGAGGATGGCACGGGACAGGCGCCGCAGCGCGCCGCCACCGAGCAGCGCCGCCGGCAACAGACCCCCGAGGAGTACGCCGAGAAGCGCGCCGACGCGGACGACTGTGGTTCCCGGCGCCGCCGCGGCCCACCCGCCCGGCCGGCACCGGTCCCCGCACGCCGAGCTCGGCTGCCAGATCATCGGGTCGCGCCCAGGAAGTGCCGGCGGTACCGGGGGTCCAGCCGGTCCATCGAGAACAGCACGTAGAAGTCGGCGCACGCGAAGTCCGGGTCGTACGCCGGCTCGCCGCAGACCCAGCTGCCCAGCCGCAGGTAACCGCGCAGCAGCGGGGGCACCGCCACCTTGGGGTCGGCGACCAGGTCGTCACCGGGCACCCAGGGGTTGCGGGGGCGGACCCGCAGGGCCGGCGGGGAGAGGTGCTTGGCGTTGAGCCGGGCGCGCACGCCGGCGGCGACGTGCCCGCCGTCGGCCAGCGGCACCGAGGCGCAGCCGCCCAGCCAGCGCAGGTTGTTGAGGTGCAGGTAACGGGCGATGCCGGCCCACATCAGGTTGACCACGGCGCCGGAGCGGTGATCGGGGTGCACGCACGAGCGGCCGATCTCGACCAGGTGATCGCGCAGCGGCCGCAGCGCGCTGAGGTCGAACTCGGCGTCGGCGTACCGGCGCCCGGCCAGCTCGGCGGCACGCGGCGGGAGCATCCGGTAGGTGCCCACCACCGCGCCGGAGGCGTCGTCCCGGACGATCAGGTGGTCGCAGTAGGCGTCGAGGTCGTCGGCGTCGAGCCCGTTCGCGGTGCTCGGCAGGCGCGCGCCGAGCTCGCCGGCGAAGACGTCGTGCCGCAGACGCTGGGCGGCCTCCACGAGAGCCGGGTCGTCCGCGAGGAGCAGGGTGTAGCCGCTGGTCCCGGTGGGTGCGGCGGCGGTCATCAAAACTGCCATGAGATCTGTGTAAGGGCGGCATGCGCCGACGGCGTGTCGGGCGCTTGAACGATTGGCATCGGTTTTCCGCCGCGGAGGTGCGCAGTGGCGATGCGTGACTGCTGGGTGAGCGACTTGTGCGAAGGTCGGTGGATGTTGATTCCGGCTCGTTTCAACGGACCTCCCGGCACCGGCAACGGCGGCTGGTGCTCCGGCGTCTTCGCGGTCGCCGCAGGCGCCCGGACCGGTGGCTCGCCCTTCCAGGTGACACTGCGGGTGCCGCCGCCCCTGGAGACCGGCCTGGAGCTGCGGGACGGCTCGGTGTTCGCCGGGGAGACCCTGGTCGCCGAGGTCACCGCGGCGGACACGGCCGGCGACGGGGTCGCCGCGGTTGCGCTCGATGCCGCGGCCGAGGCGTCCCGGAGCTATCCCGGCTTCACCGCGCACCCCTTCCCCACCTGCTTCGTCTGCGGCCCGGACCGGGCGGCCGGCGACGGACTACGGATCTTCCCCGGAGTGCTGCCGGACGGGCGGACCGCGGCGCCGTGGACGGTCCCGGACGAGGTGTCGGTGCCGACCATGTGGGCGGCGCTGGACTGCCCGGGTGGCTGGTCGGCGATCGCCCGGGGCCAGGCGTACGTGCTGGGCCGGATCACCGCGGCGGTCGAGGCTCTGCCCGCGCCCGGCGCCGAGTGCGTGGTGACCGGCGCGGCCGTCGAGATCAGCGGGCGCAAGGCGATCGTCGACTCCACCGTCCACGGGCCGGACGGCAGCCGTCTCGCCACCGCACGGGCCACCTGGATTGCGGTGATCAAGTAGGTTGCGGCGATGATCGCCGTCGAGAACCTGACGAAGCAGTACCGGAGGCTGCGCGCCGTCGACGACCTCTCGTTCACCGTGCGCGCGGGCCGGGTGACCGGCTTCCTCGGCCCGAACGGGGCCGGCAAGACCACCACGCTCCGGATGCTGCTCGGCCTGGTCACCCCGACCGCCGGCACCGCCACCATCGACGGCCGGCGGTACGTCGACATGGCCGACCCGATCCGCCACGTCGGCGCGGTCCTGGAGGCGTCCAGCGCCCACCGCGGCCGGACCGGGCGGGACCACCTGCGGGTGGTCTGCCAGGCGGCCGGGCTGCCCGCGCGCCGGGCCGACGAGGTGCTCGACCTGGTCGGTCTGCAGCCGGCCGCGCAGCGCAAGTTCAAGGGTTACTCGCTGGGCATGCGGCAGCGGCTCGGCATCGCCACCGCGATGCTCGGCGACCCGGGCGTGCTGATCCTGGACGAGCCGGCCAACGGCCTCGACCCGGAGGGCATCCGGTGGATGCGCGACCTGCTCAAGGGGCTGGCCGGCGAGGGCCGCACGGTCCTGGTCTCCAGCCACCTGCTGGCCGAGATGCAGCACCTCGCCGACGACGTGGTGATCGTGGCGGCGGGCCGGCTGATCCAGCAGGGCCCGGTCACCGACGTGCTCGGCAGCGGTCAGGCCGCCCAGGTGCGGGTGCGCACCCCGGAGCCCGGCCGGCTGACCGAGGCGATCGAGCAGGAGGGCCTGCAGGTGCGCGGCGAGGCGGACGGCTCGCTGCTGGTGATCGGCGCGGAGGCGGCCCAGGTCGGCGGCGTGGCGTTCCGGGCCGGCGTGGAGCTGCACGAGCTCACCGGCGAACGGGTGGATCTGGAACAGGTGTTCCTGGAACTGACGGCCGGAAAGGCGGCGATCCGGTGAACCTGGTACGCGCGGAACTGCTCAAGATCCGTACCATCTCGCTGTGGTGGGGCTTCGGCCTGCTGCTGCTCCCGCTCTGGGCCGCGGCACTCTTCTTCAACTGGGCCAGCGCGACGAGCGAGCCGACCGGCCAGGACCTCGGCGTGACCGTCAGCCTCGTCACCAGCGGCCAGTTCTTCGGGCTCCTGGTGGTTCTGCTGCTCGGCGCGATCATGGTGACCAACGAGTTCCACCACCTCACCGCGACCACCACCTTCCTCACCACGCCCCGCCGCGAGCGGGTGATCCTGGCCAAGTTCGCCGCCGCCATCGTGATCAGCCTGGCCGTCTGGGCGGTGGTCACGACCCTGAACCTGGTGATCACCCCGATCGTGATGGCCGACGTGGAGATGTCGGCACAGCTCGGGGCGAGCGAGGTGTGGGAGGCGATCGGCCTCAACGCCCTGGCCTTCGCTCTCTGGGCGATCCTCGGCGTGGGCTGCGGCGTGCTGATCCGCAACCAGCTCGCCGCGACGCTGATCCTGTCCACCCTCTACGTGCTCGGCACCGCCGTGGTCACCGCCGTCTTCTTCGTGCTCAGCGACTGGATCTCCGGCTTGGAGAAGCTGGACTTCCTGGTGCCGACGGTCGCCTCGGATCTGATGATCAGCGGATCGATGCTCCCGGAGGGACCGGGCCGGCTGACCGGCGTGGTGGTTCTCATCACATATGCGGCGGTCACCGGCGCGGTGGGCACCCTGATCACCAGGCGCCGCGACATCGGCTGACAGGGGCCGGCGGGAGCAAAGCGTGCAGACCGTATAGGTCACAGAGCGGACGTCCGAGCGGACAGCGCTCGTGCACGGCGTAGCCTGGACACCGAATCCTACCCGTCCCGCGTGACGGAGCAGTCACGTGATGACAAACACGGTGAAAGAGGCGAACGCGGCAGTGTCGACGCAGCAGACTTCGCAGGACAATCCACTCGCGGACTTCGGTCCCAACGAGTGGATCGTCGATGAGATGTACCAGCGATACCTGTCCGACCCGACCAGTGTCGACCCTGCCTGGCACGATTTCTTCGCGGACTACAAGCCGGCGATGGCCACGGGCTCGATCGCGACGCCGGACGAGGCGAAGGCGGCCAACGCGACCGCGACCGCCGCCAAGGCCGGCACGGACGCGCCCGCCGCGGCCACAGTCGCCGGCTTGTAGTCCGCGAAGAAATCGTGCCAGGCAGGGTCGACACTG
>NZ_JBEZZB010000248.1:0-10620 GCF_040638955.1 Actinoplanes sp. NPDC024001 | reverse complement strand
CCCCGCCGGCCTTCACGGCCTGCGGGGCGTTGCGCTCAGCGGTGGTCAGCGCTGGTCGAGCGGCACGAAGTCGCGGACCGGCGCGCCGGTGTAGATCTGCCGCGGGCGACCGATCTTGTTGGCCGGGTCGGTCATCATCTCGCGGTACTGCGCGATCCAGCCGGGGAGCCGGCCGATCGCGAAGAGAACCGTGAACATCTTCGTCGGGAAACCCATGGCCTTGTAGATCAGGCCGGTGTAGAAGTCGACGTTCGGGTACAGCTTGCGGGAGATGAAGTAGTCGTCGGAGAGGGCGATCTCCTCGAGCTGGAATGCGATCTCCAGCAGCGGGTCGGGCGTGTCGAGCGTGGAGAGAACCTCCTGCGCGGCCTTCTTCACGATCGCGGCACGCGGGTCGTAATTCTTGTAGACCCGGTGGCCGAAGCCCATGAGCTTGACGCCCTTTTCCTTGTTCTTCACCCGGGTGACGAACGCGTTGACGTCTCCGCCGTCCTTGCGGATCTGCTCGAGCATCTCGAGCACCGCCGCGTTGGCGCCGCCGTGCAGCGGGCCGGAGAGGGCGTTGATGCCGGCCGAGACCGAGGCGAACAGGTTCGCCTGGGCGGAGCCGACCAGCCGCACCGACGACGTGGAGCAGTTCTGCTCGTGGTCGGCGTGCAGGATGAACAGCATGTCGAGGATCTTCGCGACCTTGGGGTCGACGTTGTACTGAACCGTCGGCAGGCCGAAGGTCAGGCGAAGGAAGTTCTCGACATAATCCAGCGAGTTGTCCGGGTACGGCAGCGGGTGGCCGATCGACTTCTTGTAGGCGTACGCCGCAATCGTCGGAAGTTTCGCCATCAGGCGGATTGCGGAGATATCAACCTGCTCCTCGTCGAGCGGGTCGAGCGCGTCCTGATAGAAGGTCGAAAGCGCGGTCACCGCCGAGGAGAGCACCGCCATCGGGTGCGCGTCCCGCGGGAAACCGGAGAAGAACGTGCGCATCTCCTCCTGCAGCAGCGTGTGCACACGGATCTTGTCCGCGAAGTCGCGCAGCTGGGCGGCGGTCGGCAGTTCGCCGTTCATCAACAGGTACGAGACCTCGAGGAACGTCGACTTCTCCGCCAGCTGCTCGATCGGGTATCCCCGGTAGCGGAGGATGCCCTGGTCACCGTCGATGTAGGTGATCGCGGACGTGGTCGACGCCGTGTTCACGAACCCCTGGTCGAGGGTGACGAAGCCGGTCTCCTTCAGCAGAGCACTGACGTCGATGCCGCCCGGCCCGTCGACGGCCTTGCGGACCGCCATCGACAATTGGCCACCGGGGTGGTCGAGCTTGACATCCGTCATGTATTTCCCTCACTTCACCGGCAGATGTCCCAAAGATTTTGCCGTTCACCGTAAACCCTCAACCTGAATGGGTCATCAGGTGGCTGGCTGTTGAGGCATTGGTCACCAGTACGTATGGACCGTTGCGCCATAGACAATGGTCGGTATATTGCGACACGGTTACGGGAGCGGAGGTCGAACCGATGCAGATCCCGACTCAGGGACCCGTCGTGGTGGGCGTGGACGGGTCCACGGCCAGCGCGGCCGCCATCCGGCTGGCCGCGCGGGAGGCCCTCTCCCGTGGGCGTTCGTTGCACGTCGTTCACGCTTTCACCTGGCCCGATCCGCGGCCGGGAGCCGGTGGCACCGACTACGCCCCGGCGCGCCGGGCCGCCTCGCGCGTCGTCGGTGAGGCGGTCGCCATCGCCCAGCGTTCCACACCCGGCGTCGACGCGCGTGGTCAACTCGTGGATGGACCGCCCGGGCGCGTGCTGTTGCGATTCAGCCGGGGCGCCGTCCTGCTCGTGGTCGGCGGCGACGCCCTGGCCGCCAACGGCCGGCTGCCGGCCGGGTCCCCGCTGCTGGAGGTGGTGTCGCAGGCGTGGTGCCCGGTCGCGGTGACGCGCGGCCCGCGCCCGCCGGCCGGCCCGGTGCTGGCCGCCCTGGACGGCTCGGCCTACTCGGTGCTGGCACTGCGCTTCGCGGCCGAGGAGGCGCAACGCCGCGGCAGCCCGCTGCACGTGACGCACGTGGTGCGCGAGGGTGGGCGGGACGCCGAGGCCACGGGCGCCCGGCTGCTCGACGAGGCTCTGGCCGCGATGCCGGAGCTCGCCACCGTACGCCGCGGGGTTCTGATCGGGGCGCCGGCCGAGACGCTGGTGCGGGCCTCGCGCCGGGTGGGGTTGATCGTGCTCGGGCCGCGCGGCGCGCGGGCCGGCGGCCGGCTGGGCAGCGTGGCCGGCGAGGTGTTGCGCCGGGCCACCGTGCCGGCGGTTTTCGTGCACGGACCACGGATGCCGGCGCGCCGGGTGCCGGCGCCGCCGGGACGGCCCTCGAAGATCCTTCGCGGCTGAGCAGTTCGCTCAAGTCACGATCGCGGAGTGCCCGGATTGCTACCGTTGGTCCCGACATAGGTCTTCGGGCAAACGGGAGGAATGCCCGGTGCTATCCCTTCTCCCGCCCGCGGTCGCCCGGCGGCTCTGGCAATTGATGGCCGTGGGTGGCGTACTCGCCACGGCGCTGTACACGTTCTTCTCGTCGTCGGCCGTCGCGCCGGTCTCGTTCGTCGTGCTCGGCGTGGCCGTGATCGCGGCCTGCTTCGGCGGTCCCCGCCGCTGGGGCGCCGAGCCGCCCGCCGCCTGGCTGCTGATCGGGGCCGCGGCGCTGTTCTTCCTGATCGGTGTGCTGATCCGGCCCACCGTCACCGAGCAGCCCATGCCCTGGCCGCTGCTCGCCGACGTCGCCAGCTTCAGCGGCTACATGCTGCTCGCCGTCTTCATCTCGATCCTGCTGCGCAAGCGGGAGAGCCTCGACCGGCACGCCGTCATCGACGGGCTGATCGTGGGCCTGGCCGGCGGCCTGACCAGCACCGTGCTGCTGGCCATGCCGGCCGCCGCGGTGCCCGGCCGGCCGGCCCTGCTCTCGATCATCCAGGGCACCTATCCGCTGCTCGACGTCGTGGTGCTGCTGCTGGTGGTGAACCTGACGTTCACCGCGAAGAGCTGGCCGGTCAGCCTGATCGCCCTGATCGCCATGATGACGCTGATGCTCGTCGGCGACGCCGCGTACGCGATCGTCGGCATCGACGGGCAGATCTACGCCTCGCCACTGCTCAACGTGCCGTTCCTGCTCGCCTACACAGCCCTCGGCGTCGCCGCCCTGCACCCGTCCGTGGTGGAGATGAGCCGGGCCGCCAAGCCGCCGGCGCAGGCCTGGTCCTGGCCGCGCCTGGTGCTGCTCGCCCCGGCCCTGGCGATGCCGTTCGTGCTGCTGCTGACCAACCACACGCGCGTCGAATCGGCACGGGTGCTGATCGCCGGCACCGGCGCGGTTATCGTCGCGCTGCTGCTGTTCCGGGCCACCTTCGCGGTGCAGGCGCAGGTCGCCGCCCAGCTGCGCTCCGAGCACCAGGCCACCCACGACCCGCTGACCTCGCTGCCCAACCGGGTCTCGATGTCCGCCGAGATCGAGCGCCTGGTAACCATCGCCGAGACGGAGAACCACGACCGGGTCTGGGTCTACATGCTCGACCTGGACGGCTTCAAGTGGGTGAACGACTCGTGGGGCCACGACACCGGCGACCAACTGGTGATCGAGGTCGGCCGGCGGCTGCGCGCCGCGGTGCCGAAGAGCATCCCGGTGGCCCGGGTCGGCGGGGACGAGTTCCTGCTCGCCTTCATCGGCGAGAAGGGCGAGGCCCTGCGGCTGGTCGACGACATCCGCGGCTGCTTCGCCCGGCCCTTCCCGGTACGCGACACCGAGGTCGTGATCACCTCGTCGATCGGCATCTCGCACGCCGAGGGTGACCCGGCGCGGGCCGCGGTGACCGCCGAGGCGCTGATGCGCGACGCCGACACCGCCATGTACCGGGCCAAGGACGAGGGCCCGGGCCGCTCCACCATCTTCGACACCTCGATGCACGCGCAGGTCCGCGAGCGCATCGAGCTGGAGGTGGCGCTGCGGGCCGCGCTCGCCGACGACCAGCTGCACGTGGCGTACCAGCCGATCGTGCGGCTGGAGACCGGCCAGCCGGTCGGCGCCGAGGCGCTGGTCCGCTGGGTCCACCCGGAACGCGGGCCGATCCCGCCGATGACCTTCATCCCGATCGCCGAGGACGCCGGCCTGATCGGCAGCATCGGCACCTGGGTCCGCAAGGAGGCGCTGCGCCAGCTCGGCGTGTGGCGCTCCGAGGGCGTCGTCGGCGACGACTTCTACCTGTCCATCAACGTCTCGCCGCGCCAGCTCAGCGACCCCGAGCTGCCGCTGATCGTCTCCGGCGAGATGCTGCGCTACGGCGTGCCGCCGCAGTGTGTCGCCCTGGAGATGACCGAGTCGGTGATGGTGGACGGCTCCAGCGTCACCTCGCGGGTCCTGTTCGAACTGCGCGAGCTGGGGGTGAAGCTGCTCGTCGACGACTTCGGCACCGGCTTCTCCGCGCTCGGCTACCTGCGGCGGTTCCCGGTCACCGGGGTCAAGATCGACCGCTCGTTCGTGACCGGCCTCGGGGTGAACGTCGAGGACGACGAGATCGTCCGCGCCGTGGTCGCGATGAGTCACGCGCTCGGGCTCAGCGTGATCGCCGAGGGCGTCGAGACCCCGCTGCAACGCGAGGCCCTCTACGCGGTCGGTGTCGTCAACGGCCAGGGCTGGCTGTGGGGCGCGGCCGTGCCGGCCGGCGAGTTCGCGCACCGGTGGCGGCAGACCGCGATCATGCCGGCGCCGGCCGCCCCGGCGATCGCGGCGGGCCTGTCGGGACGGCACCGCCGCCCCGACTGAGGCCCTCCGGTCACTCCGGGTCGCGCAGGTGGGCGCGCCGCTCGTCCATCCCGGGCCGCCGCTCCCGGAAACCGGTGCGCCGCTCGTCGCGAACCGGCACGTGCGGGGGCGGGAACTCGTACATCCAGAAGGACTGGGCGTCCAGCCGGGTCGGCTGCGCCCGGCCCGCCGCCCGGCTCAGGATCATGGCGATCATGCGGGGCAGGGCGTGCCGCTCCTCGTTGTAGGAGCAGATGTCCACGAAGACCCGGCCGTTGACCTCGCCGATCGGCGCGTACATCGCGCGCAGCAGGGCGACGAAGACGCCGGCGCCGCGGGCGCTCTTGCGGGAGCCCACGAAGGTCACGTAGAAG
Organism: Actinoplanes sp. NPDC024001; assembly: GCF_040638955.1. Lineage (NCBI taxonomy): Bacteria > Bacillati > Actinomycetota > Actinomycetes > Micromonosporales > Micromonosporaceae > Actinoplanes > Actinoplanes sp. NPDC024001. The sequence goes on along the minus strand of NZ_JBEZZB010000248.1, from coordinate 5,464 downwards.
AGCCGGCGCTGCGCGAACAGCTCCGGCCAGTGGTACTCGAAGTAGTCCGGCGAGATCAGCGGCACCGACTCCAGATCGGTGGTCTGCACGCCCATCCCGACCAGCTGGCCCTCGGCGTCCAGCGCCAGGTACTTGTCCGCCCGCTTGTCGGCCATCAGCGCGTCGAACTCGTCGCGGTACATCAGATGCCGGTTCGCCGCCATGTAGCGCAACTCGTCGAAGGTGTCCCGGTACCAGTCCCAGGCCTCGTCCATCATCTCCGCCGGAAGTTCCGGCATTACTTCCACTCGCATCGTCGCCCCCGTGCACATTGCGTCTCCCGACAAACCTGTCAGGAGCACTGGTGCCGCGAGGGCAACTCCGGCATTATTCGCTCGCGGGGATCCTTGGGTAGGCCACGTCACAGCCGATGGAGGGGCGATGACAGCGCTGATCGGAGCCGAGGCCGGCATCCTCTGGATGGTGGCGCTGCTCCTGACGCTCGCCGGCGGTCTGGGAGCCGCCCTGCTCGCCGCGACCCGCCGCCGGTAGAACTGCGCGCCGGCCCGCCCTTTGCGGCAGGCTGTGCTGATGCGCTTCGCCACATGGAACGTCAACTCGGTCAAGGCCCGGCTGCCCCGTCTGCTCGACTGGCTCGCCGCGACGTCACCGGACGTCGTCTTGCTGCAGGAGACCAAGGTCGCCGAGGACGCGTTCCCGGCCGGTGAGGTCGCCGATCTCGGTTACCAGACCGCGGCGTACGGCCAGGGCCGCTGGAACGGCGTCGCCGTGCTCTCCCGGATCGGCCTCGACGACGTCCGCCGCGGCTTCGACGGCCAGCCCGGCTACCCCGACCAGGAGGCCCGTGCGATCAGCGCGCGCTGCGGCGGCATCCGGTTCATGTCGGTGTACGTGCCGAACGGCCGCACCCCGGACGACCCGCACTACACCTACAAGCTGGCCTGGCTCGGCGCGCTGCGGACCGCGCTGATCCCCGACCTGGCCGCCGGTCCGCTCGTGGTGGCCGGCGACTACAACGTGGCGCCGACCGACGAGGACGTCTGGGACCCGGCCCTGTTCGTCAACTCCACCCACGTCACCCCACCGGAGCGTGCCGCCCTCGCTGCTATCCGTGACATCGGCCTGCGGGACGTGCCGGCCCGGCCGCTCAAGGGCGACCGGCCCTTCACCTATTGGGATTACCGGGCCGGAATGTTCCACCAGAACAAGGGCATGCGGATCGACCTGGTCTACGCGAGCGCCGAGGTGGCCGCCCGGGTCACGGATGCCGTGGTGGATCGCGAGGCCCGCAAGGGGAAAGGGCCCTCCGACCACGCTCCCATCGTGGTCGACCTGCGGGACTGAATCGGCGGGAACCCCGGCGCGGGATGCCCGGTACGCGGGAGGACCCCGTAGGCTGGGGTCGATCCTGAACGCTGAGCGGTCATTGAAATCGGCGGGGAGAGACGGGAGGCGACCATGACAGCGCGTACGCCGGCGAGGGCCGGCGAGCCGCTGGCGCCTACGGTTCCGGACGCATTCGCACCGGACCTGCTCCGAGCCGCGTTCGAAGCCGCGACCGAGGCCATGCTGCTCTGCGCGGCCGGTGAGCACACCGTGTTGCTGGCCAACGAGGAAGCCCGGCGGCTGGTGCCGGGGCTGCACGCCGGGCAGGACCTGCACGCCATGCCGCTGCCGGCCCTGAGCCAGGCCACCACCGACGGCTCCGACTCGTTCCGCTGCGAATACCAGGGTCGCTGCGTCTACGGGATGCGGCGTGAGCTGGACGACGGGCACTACGCCTGGTTCCTGCGCGATCACACCGAGGAGAGCGAGCGCGAGGCGGCACTCGAGGTCGAGCGATCGCGGACGGCGTTCCTCGCCGAGGCGGGGCGGCGGCTGTCGGCCTCGCTCCATGTGCGGCGCTGTGCCCGTACGACTGTGGAGCTGGCGGTGGCGCAGCTGGCCGACGCCGCCGTGGTGGTCCTGCCGCCGAGCCGGCGCAACAGCGCCTGGACCCGCCTGGTCCCGGACCGCGCCCCCGAGGAGGGCACGCTCCGGGAGGACCTGCTCACCGACGTGCCCGGCCTGGTGGAGGCGCTCGGCGGCTTCCCGCCCATCCCGAGCCGCTGGCTGGACGCGTCGCAGATCCCCGGCTGGCTCTTCCCGGCCGACCTCGGCCCGATCGGCGCGCTGCTGGTCACTCCCCTGCCGGGCAACGCCGAACCGGCCGGCGCCCTGATCCTGGCCCGGCGCGGCGCGAACGCCACGTTCTCCCCGGAGGACGAGCTGCTGGCCCGCGTCTTCGCGGCCCGGGCCGGCGCCGCCATCTCGGCCGCGATGCTCTACCGCGAGCAGGTGGACACCACCGCGGTGCTCCAGGCCGACCTGCTGCCGCCGACCCTGCCCGAGCCGGACGGGTTCGAGCTGACCGGCTCCTACCAGGCCGCTCGCGAGGCGCTGCGGATCGGCGGCGACTTCTACGACGTGTTCGGCCCGGCCGGCGACAGCACCGACACCGTGATCGCCCTCGGCGACGTCTGCGGCACCGGTCCCGAAGCGGCCGTGCTGACCGGCAAGGTCCGCCAGACCCTGCGCGCCCTGCGCCTGGTGCAGGCCGGGCCGGAAGCCATGCTGAGGGTGCTCAACGAGGCGCTGCTGCAGTCCAGCCGCCAGCACCGGTTCGTGACCATGGTGGTCGGCTCGATCAAGCGGGCCGAGCACGGCCGGGTCCGGCTGGAACTCGCCACCGGCGGGCATCCCGCGCCGCTGGTGCTGCGCAACGACGGCACCGTCGAGGAGGTGCCGACCAGCGGGACGCTGATCGGCGTGATGCGGCGCACCGTGGTCCACCCGGCCGAGATCGAGCTCGCCCCCGGCGAGCTGTGCCTGCTCTACAGCGACGGCCTCACCGAGGCACGCGGCGGCCCCACCGGCGTCGAACAGTACGGCGAGGCGCGCCTGCGGGCGGCGCTGCGCGAGTGCCAGGGCATGCCCGGCGTGGCGACCGTGGAACGGATCCGCCAGCTGGTCTCCGACTGGGTCAACGGCGGCAACAAGGACGACATCGCCATGCTGGCGGTGCGCGCGCCGGCCCGCCCGCCGCTGAGCCTGCGCGGCGGCGGCGTCCCCAACGCCTCACCCTTCGTGGTCGCTGCCCGTGGCGGTGACCGGCGGACCAGGGCCCGCTCATGAGCGCGCCGGCGCACCCGCTGCCGCTGCACGACCCCCGGCTCGCCGACCATTACCTGAGCCTCATCGGCGACGGCGACGAACGGGGCGCGATCGAGGTGGCCACCACCCTGCTCGACGACGGGACGGCACCGCAACGAGTCATCGTCGACCTGATCGGGCGCAGCCAGGGCCGGGTCGGCGAACTCTGGGCGGCGAACGAGTGGTCGGTCGCCCGGGAGCACGCGGCCACCGCGGTGAACGAGCGGGTGCTGGCCGTGGTGGCGGCCCGCACCACCACCCGGCCGCATCGCGGCCGGATCACCCTGGCCTGCGTGGACGGCGAATGGCACGGGCTGCCCGCCCGGATGCTCGCCGAGCTGCTGCACCTCGACGGGTGGCGGGTCGACTTCCTCGGCGCCAGCGTGCCCGGCCGGCACCTGATCACCCACCTGCACCAGACCGGTCCGGACGCGGTCGCGCTGAGCTGCATGATCCCGACCCGGTTGCCGCGGGCCCACGCCGCGATCACGGCGTGCCGGGCGGCGGGGGTGCCGGTCATCGCCGGTGGGCGCGGCTTCGGCCCGGGCGGCCGGTACGCCGAGCGCCTCGGCGCCGACGCGTGGGCGGCCACGGGCGAGGAGGCGGTGACCCGGCTGGCTGAGGACTGGCCCCCGCCGTACGTGTCGGACGTGCCGTTCATCGACGCCGACAGCTTCCTCGGCGACGAGGAGTACACCCACCTGGTCCGCTCCCGCCCGCAGCTGATCTCGACCGCGATGAGCCGGCTGCCGGCCGCCTATCCGGTGGCTCACCACTACGACCACAGCCAGCTGGAAGCGACCGCCGAGGACCTGGGCCACATCGCGGACTTCCTGGCGGCGGCCCTCTACGTCGGCGAGGAGCAGATCTTCACCGACTTCGTCGACTGGACCGACGCGGTGCTGACCGCTCGCGGGGTGCCCACGGCCGCGCTGCGAGCGGGGCTGCGGTTGATCCGTGACCAGCTCGTCGACTTCCCGGCGGCGATCGCCATGCTGGACACGACGCTGACGAAATAAATGGGTGGCGGCGGGATCCGGGGACGGACTACCGTTGCCGCCATGCTGTGATGGTCACCCCGGTCCGCCCCTGCCGCCGCCCCGATCCGATCGGGCCCGCGCAGGTGGCGCGTCGTTCGAAGTCTGCCCATGGCCGACCGACGCCGGGTGCCGTCGCGCTCTTGCTTGATCTTTCGCGCTCTCGGCATACCCCCTTTCGTGTTCGGCCTTCGTCGCGCATTCCCGCAATCGAAGAAGCCGCCAGGAGGTTGTTTTGCCTGCCAAGCGTTTCGCTGTGAACCTGAACCTCGACGAGATCACCCGCAACGACATCGCCGCCGCCCTGCAGGGTGGCAGCTCCGCCGCACAGCGCCCGGCCACGGAAGGCGCCGCCCATCACGGCGCACGCGACGGCCGGCAGGCGGCCCGCGAACGGTCGGGCCGCGCCCGGTCGGGCCGGGCGGCGGGGGCTGCGGGAGGCCGCAGCTATGCGTTCCGGCGCAGCTGATCGGTGTTGCGGATGCCCCGGCGTCCCCCTCGGGACGCCGGGGCATCCTGCTCTTCCGGCCGGGCTGGACAGCTTCCGGGCAGCGCCCGCCGGCAGAGCTGGAGCCGGATACTCAGCCGAGCTGGGCGTACACGTCGTCGATCTGGCCGTGGTACATGTCGGCGTTGCGGGCGAAGTTCGGCCCGCCCACCCGCATCGGCAGGTTGTTGTCCACCGCCATCGTCGCGGGCACCGTGACCCGCTGCCCGGCCACCCCGTCGACCGACACCGTCAGCACGGTGCCGGAGCGCTCGCACACGATGCGGTGCCAGTTTCCGTCGATCACCGGGCGTGCTGACAGCGCCGTGAAGGTCTGGCCGCTGCCGCGGGCGACCATCACACACTGTGCCCGGCCGGTCGGGCCGCCGATCTGGAGTTTCCACTGGCTGTCAGCGGTGGCGACACCCTTCTGCAGGACGTTCGCCGAGCCGGTCAGGTGGGCGCGGGTGAGCCGTACGGTCGCGGCCCACCGGAAGTTGCGGGTGCCGGGATCGAGGTCGGCGTCGTCGGGCGCCTCCATGATCGCTTTGGCGCAGGTGGCCGCGGTGGCCGCGCACGGCGCCGGGAAGGCGGCGAAGCGGCCGGCGCCCATCGCCGGGAAGGCGATGGCGCCGTTGTCGGCGCCGCGGATCGTGAGGGCGCTGCCGCGCCCGGAGAGTTCGGAGATCCGGCCGGCGACGGCGCCGCCGTCGAAGTTGTACCGGGCGACCAGAGCGGGCGCCGGCAC
>NZ_JBEZZB010000247.1:3376-10735 GCF_040638955.1 Actinoplanes sp. NPDC024001 | reverse complement strand
GCGGCCCGGCGCCCCCGGGTGCGGGGCCCGCGGCACGGCGCGGTAGCGGCGGCGGGCGAGAACCGCCATGACCACGGTGACCGGCGCGCAGGCCAGCACCAGACCTCCCACGAACGGGTGGTGAACACCAGCTCGCGGCCCACGGTCGCCAGCACGGCAGCCGTGGCGAGCGTGGTGCGCAACCACGCGAGCAGGGTGCGTTCCGCCTGCGCGCCGTGATCAGCCATCACATCAGCACCAGGACGGTGATCGCGGCGCCGGCCAGGACCGTGGCCAGCGCCGAGACCACCGCGACGGGGGTGGACGGCAACGGCGCCCGCAACCGCAGCGCCCGCTCGTTGCGGATCCAGCGCGGGAACGCCTCGGCAGCCACCACGACCGCCAGCACGGCCAGCAGCCCCGCCGCCCATTGCGAGCCCTCGGAACCGAACGCCTTGACCGCCGCGGCCGCCACCATCAGGCCCAGAGAGGTACGCAGCCACGCGAGGAACGTGCGCTCGTTGGCGAGGGTGAACCGTGGATCCGGTTCGGCGCCTACCCGGTAGACCCGGCGCGGCCACCGACGGTCGTCATGGTGTCCACGGGACGTCACCGCACTCCTTCTGCACCCGGGCGAGCTCGTCGGTCAGCGCCGCCCGCACCGGCGCGTAGGCCGGGTCGTCGTAGACGCTGTGCATCTCCCACGGGTCGGCCCGCAGATCGAACAGCTCCCACTCCGGCTGTTGCGCCGTGGCGGAGGTCCCGGGCAGGCCGAGCCCGTCGGCGTAGTAGAAGACCAGCTTGTGCTCATGGGTACGCACCCCGTAGTGCGCCCACACGTGGTGTTCGTCGTCGTCGTGTTCCCAGTAGCGGTAGTACACCGACTGCCGCCAGTCGCCGACCGGCTCGCCGCTCAGCAGCGGCCGCAGCGAGCGGCCCTGCATGCGGGGATCGGCCGGTACGCCGGCGTAGTCGAGGAAGGTCTGCGCGAAGTCGACGTTCATGGCGAGGGCATTGGTACTCAGCCCGGCCGGGATCTCCGCGGGGTAGCGGATGAGGAACGGCATCCGCAGCGATTCCTCGTACATGAACCGCTTGTCGTACCAGCCGTGGTCGCCGAGGAAGAAGCCCTGGTCGGAGGTGTAGACCACGATGGTGTCGTCGGTCAGTCCGTGCTCGTCGAGGTAGTCCAGCAGCCGGCCGACGTTGTCGTCGACGCTCGCCACGCAGCGCAGGTAGTCCTTGATGTAGCGCTGGTAGGTCCACAGCGCCGCCTCGTCGGGGTCGAGGTTGGGCGGCAGCAGCTCTTTGACGTCGTCGGCGGTCAGGTCCCGGTCCACCCGCATCCGCGCGGCGCGGGCGGCCGCGGCGTGGCCGGCGTGGTCGTCGTCGAAGGTGGCCGGCACGGCGACGTCGTCGAGGTACATGTCGCGGTGCTTGTCGTCGGGTTCCCAGTTGCGGTGCGGCGCCTTGTGGTGCACCAGCAGGCAGAACGGCCGGTCCGGGTCCCGGCCGTCGAGCCAGTCGACGGCCAGGTCGGTGATGATGTTCGTGCAGTAGCCGGGACGGACCCGCTCGGTGCCGTCCATGCCGATGAAGACCGGGTCCCGGTAGCGGCCCTGGCCCGGCACGACCTCCCAGTAGTCGAAGCCGCGGGGGTCGTGCGCGGGCCCGTGCCCGAGGTGCCACTTGCCGACCAGCGCGGTCTGGTAGCCGGCGCGGCGCAGCAGCTCGGGGAAGACGAGCTGACGGTTGTCGAACTCGGTCGAGAGGGTCTGCACGCCGTTGACGTGGTTGTAGGTGCCGGTGAGGATGGTCGCCCGGCTGGGCGCGCACAGCGAGTTGGTGCAGAAGCAGTTGTCCAGCAGGGCCCCGCCGGCCGCGATGCGGTCGATGTGCGGGGTCTCGTTGATCTTGCTGCCGTAGGCGCCTACCGCGTGCGCGGCGTGGTCGTCGGCCATGATGAAGACGATGTTGGGCCGCACTGTGTCTCTTTCCTCGGATGGGCCGCGGGTCTCAGGCCGCGTACGCGGCGGCGTCGTAGTAGGTGGCCGGGTCGACCACCTCCGGCAGCTTGCCGAGCTGCTGGAACAGCTCGTTGAGGCCGGTCAGCCAGTCGGCGACGGTGCCGTCGGTGGATTTGGCGGCGAGCTCGGCGGACGGCAGGAACCGGGCGTTGTAGGCCTCGGCGCGCAGTTGCTCGACCGGCGCGGACTTGAGGAACCGCGCGGTCAGCTCCACCGTCGGCGAGACGCCGAGGGCGCGGACGTCGTTGGCTTCGCGCAGCACCGCGAGGACCTTGCGCACCAGTTCCGGTTTGCCGGAGACCACCTCGTTGCGCCCGACGTAGGCGGAGGGGAAGCTGACGCCCGGGTAGAAGTCGTCGTTCTTGGCCAGCTCCACCAGGCCGGGCACCCGCTTCTTGATGGTGTCGATGAGCGGGTACCAGATGCCGGCGGCGTCGATCTGCCCCGAGCCGAACGCGGTGACCACGGTGCTGGCGTCCATGGCGACCTTCTGGACGTCGTCCACGGTGAGCCCGGCGCCCTGCAGCGCCAGGCGCAGGATCATGTCGCCGGAGGTGCCCTCCGGGACGCCGACCTTCTTGCCCTTGAGCGCCTGGACGGAGGTGATGCCGGGCTGGGCGATGACCCGGTCGGCGAACCCGAGCGAGTTGATCGCGATGACCTTGGCCTTGCCGGAGGCGGGCAGCCACATCGCGCCGGGCCCGATGTAGCCGAAGTCGAGGTCGCCGGCGCCGAGTGCCTGCACCTGCAGCGGCCCGTTGGTGAAGACTTTGAGCTCGGCCTGGAGCCCGTGCTTGGCCCAGAGCTTCCGGTCCTCGGCGATGGCCATCAGGCTGGCGCCGGTGAAGTCGGCGATGTAGCCGAGGTTGACCTTCTCGACGGCGCCGGACGCGGGCTGCTCGTCGTCACCGCAGGCGGCGAGGGTGGCGGCGGCGCCGATGCCGGCGAGGCCGGCGAGCACGGAACGGCGGGACAGTGGGCTCATCGCGAGGAACCTTCCGGTACGGGCTGGTGGTAGACGGCGCGCCAGACCCGGTTGCGGATCCGGGTGAACTCGGGCGAGAGGCGGACGGCTTCGGTCCGCGGGTAGGGCAGGTCGACGTCGATGACCTCCTGCACCCGGCCCGGCCGGGCGGCCATGACGACCACCCGGTTGGCGAGGTAGACGGCCTCGTCGACGTCGTGGGTGATGAACATGACGGTGCGCCGCTCGGAACTCCAGGTGGCCAGCAGCTGGTCCTGCATCTGCACCCGGGTGAGGGCGTCGAGTGCGCCGAACGGCTCGTCCATCAGCAGCACCTGCGGGTCGACGGCGTACGCCCGGGCGATCGCGCAGCGCTGCCGCATGCCGCCGGACAGCATCCGGGGCAGCACGTCGGCGAAGTCGGTGAGGCCGACCAGGTCGATGAAGTGCTGCGCGCGCCGGCGCCGCTCGGCCCGGCCGACCTTGGCGATCCGCAGGCCGAACTCGACGTTGTCGCGCACGCTCAGCCAGGGGAACAGCGCGTACTGCTGGAAGATGACGCCGCGCTCGGGGCTGGGCCCGCGCACCGGGCGGTTGTCGACCAGCACGTCACCGCCGGTGGGGTCGATCAGGCCGGCCGCGATGTTCATCAGCGTCGACTTGCCGCATCCGGACGGGCCGACCACGGTCACGAACTCCCGGTCGGCGATGTCCAGGTCGACGCTCTGCAGGGCCTGGAAGGGTTTGCCGCCGACGTCGAAGGTGCGGCTGGTGGCGCGGAAGGAGATCTTCTCGGTCATCGGCGTTCCTGCCATCCGGTGAGGCGTTTCTCGGCGGCGAGCAGGAGCCGGTCCATGATCAGGCCGAGCGCGCCGATGGTGATCAGCCCGACGAAGATGCTGGGCAGGTCGTAGTAGATCTGCGCCTGCTGCATCCGGTAGCCGAGGCCCTCCTGGGCGGCGATCAGCTCGGCGGCGACCAGGGTGGCCCAGGCCGCGCCCAGCCCGACGCGCATGCCGACCAGGATGAACGGGGTGGAGGCCGGGACGACGACGCGGCGGAACACCACGGCGTCGCCGGCGCCGAGCACCCGGGCCGCGTTGATCGTGGTCCGGTCGACGCTCACCACGCCCTGATAGGTCGACACCACGCAGGACAGGAACGCGGCCAGGAAGATGACGAAGACCTTCGGGGTCTCGCCGATGCCCATCAGCAGGATCGCCAGCGGGATGACCGCCAGCGGCGGGATGGTGCGGAAGAACTGCACGTAGGGCTCGATCAGGCCGCGCGCGATCCGGTACCAGCCCATCAGGAAGCCGACCGGGACGGCGAGCGCCGTGCCCAGCGCGAAGCCGATGAACACGCGCCGCAGGCTGGCGAGCGCGTCGTCGAGCAGGGTGCCGTCCATGGCCAGCTCGCCGGCGCGGGTGGCGACGTCGCCGGGGCCGGGCAGGCCGGAGACCCCGGCGGCGGCGAGGCCGGTCCAGGCGGCGAGGCCGAGGACGACGGCGAGCGCGTTCCACACCGGTAGCGGCAGGAAGCGGCGGGGCGGTGAGGCGGCGCGGGCGGTCTGCGGCGCGCGCTGCGGCGGCGGACGGACGTCTATCGGCACGGTGGGCCTCCGGGGCCGGTTGAGCGGGGTCGAGGTGCCACGAATCCTGAGCGCGATCATGAATCTTGTCAACCCGTCGGACTAAAACAGCCGAGGTGACGGGTTCATAAGACGTCTGATGTCATGATTCTAAGGTTTACCGCGTAGCCGTCAACGGCTCCGTCCCGCCATTTACGTACACCCCATTGACGTAATTCGGTTCGGCGGGCCAGACTCCGCATACCCCGCCCCCGCCGCCCGGCGGTCCCGGCGCAGGACGAAGGAGTCCCATGCCCCTCAGCAGACGCCGACTCATCGCCACCCATCTCGCCGTCGTGCTCGCCGCGACGCTGCTCGCCCCGCTCACGGGCGCCACCCCCGCAGCCGCGGCAGCGCCGGTCAACCTGGCCCGCACCGGGACGGCCACCGCGTCGAGCGTCGAGCTCGACCGCGCCGACTTCGCCGCCGCCCACGTCACCGACGGCAACCGCACCACGCGCTGGTCGTCGAAGCACCAGGACGACAACTGGATCCAGGTTCGGCTGGCGACCGCCGCCACCGTCGACCACGTCACGATCAGCTGGCCCAACGCGTGCGCCCGCGACTTCGTCCTGCAGACCTCGGCGAACGGCACCACCTGGACCGACGTCGCCCGGGTGCAGCGCGACACCTGCCCCCGCACCGACGTCATCGACGTCAAGTCCGCTCAGCCGGTCACCCACGTCCGGATGCAGGGACGTCAGCGGTGGGCGACCTACGGTTACTCGATCTCCGAGTTCGAGATCTGGGACCGTCCGGTGGCCGCACCCGCCCCGTCACTGGGCCTGCTGCCGAAACCGGTGTCGGTGACCGAGACCGGCGCCCCGCCGTACACCCTCGGCCGCGACACCCCGATCGTCGCGGTCGGAGCCCCGGCGAGCGCACCGGCGGCCTATCTGGCCGGCATCCTGCGCCCGTCGACCGGCTACCCGCTGCCGGTCGTCACCCAGAGCAGCGCCGCCGCGCCCATCGTCATCGAGGTCGGTGCCGGTAAGGGACCCGCCGGCCAGGCCGCCGAGGGATACCGGCTCACGGTCACCACCACGAGAGTCCAGATCAGTGCCGACACCGCGGCGGGAGCGCTGCACGGCGTGCAGACCCTGCGACAGCTGCTCCCCCAGTGGGTGGAGTCGGACACCGTCGTCGGCGCGGCCTGGCAGGTGCCGACGGTGACCATCACCGACTACCCGCGCTTCGCGTACCGCGGCATGATGCTCGACGTCGCCCGCAGCTTCTACCCGATGAGCGAGATCAAGGCGTACATCGAGGCCGCCGCCCAGTACAAGATCAACCGCCTGCACCTGCACCTGACCGACGACCAGGGCTGGCGCATCGCCGTCGACAACCCGGCCACCAACCCCTCGGCGATCAACTACCGGCTGCTCACCGAGGTCAGCGGCCGCACCGCGATGACCTACAACGCCGAGGGCCAGCTGATGGGCACCGAGCTGGGGGTCACCGGGTTCTACACCAAGGCGGACTACGCCGAGATCGTGCGCTACGCCGGGCTGCACGGCATGACGGTGGTCCCCGAGATCGACATGCCCGGGCACACCAACGCGGCACTGCACGCCATCGCGCCACTCAACACCGCCGGCGCCCGGCCGCAGCCCGCCGCCGGTCAGCCGACGGTGCCGTCCAACGGCACCGGCGCCGTGGGCTACTCCTCACTGGACGCGGCGAGCCCGGTGACCTACGAGTTCGTCCGGCAGGTCCTGACCCAGATCGCGGCCATGACCCCGGGCCCGTACCTGCACATCGGCGGCGACGAGGCCCACGTCACCAGCCACGCCGACTACACCACCATGGTCAACTCCTTCACCGCCACGGTCGCCTCGCTCGGCAAGACCGTCGCCGGCTGGAACGAGTACGCCGGGACGGCCCTGCCCCAGGGCAACGCCGTGGTGCAGTACTGGAACGGTGACCGCACCGCCGTGGCCAACGCCGTGACCAACCGGGCGGCCAAGGTGATCCTCTCCCCCGCCGCGCACACCTACGTCCCGCAGAAGCAGGACTCCCGCCAGCCGCTCGGCGGCACCTGGGCCTGCGGCGGACCGTGCGGCCTCGACCGGCACTACAACTGGGACCCCGGCACCTTCATCCCGAACATCGCCGCCGGCAGCGTGCTCGGCGTCGAGTCGGCGCTCTGGGGCGAATTCATCCGCCGCGTCGGCCAGGCGCAGTACTACAGCTTCCCCCGCCTCATCGCCACCGCCGAGGTCGGCTGGACCCCGCAGGCCCAGCGCGACTACACCGACTTCACCACGCGCCTGTCGGTGGCGGGTGGCCGGCTGACGGTCGAGGGCGTCAACTTCTTCCCCACCGCCGACGTCGCGTGGCGCCGCCAGGTGATCGGCCGGCCGGCCACCGTGGCGGTCGGCGCCCCCGCCGGCGCGACCTGGACGATCACCGCACCCGGCGCTGCCTCCACCGATCTGACGGCCACGGTGACCTGGAGTGACGGGCGGGTGGAGTCGCTGACGCCCACCGCCACCCGCGAGGCGAGCATCCCGGCCATGCAGATCAACAGCGCGTTCACCGTCGTCTCCCGCCGTACGTTCGCCGTGCCGGGCACGTACACCGGCACGGTCGCGGTGCGCTCCGCCGGCCACGCCCCGGTGGAGCGGGCACTGACGGTCACCGTGACGTCCGGCTGACCGACGGTCGCGGGGGGGGGGGCGCCCCGGCGCCCCCCCCGACCAGAAAGTAGAAAGCGGCGGGGGCTTTTTTTGGGGGTTAGAAAAGCCCGCTGGGCAAGA
>NZ_JBEZZB010000247.1:0-3366 GCF_040638955.1 Actinoplanes sp. NPDC024001 | reverse complement strand
GCCGGGGGGCGGGGGCCCTGCCGGCCCCCCGCCCCGCCGGCCGCCCCGCGGGGGGGGGCGGCCGCCCCCCCCCGCCCCCCGCGACGACAAGAGAGAGGAACGCGTCGGCGATGATGGTCCGGTGATCGAACGCCCGGATGCCATGCAACGCGTGCGGCGCGCGCACACCGAGACCCTGCTGGCTCAGCTGCGCAGCGCCGGACCGCTCAGCCGCGCCGAGCTGATCCGGCTGACCGGCCTGTCACGCACCACGCTGTTCGACATCATCGGCGACCTCATCGCCCGCGGCGTCATCATCGAACGCGAGCCCGAGCTGACCGGCCAGCGTGGCCGCGGCCGGCCGTCCTCGACCGTCAGCCTCAACCCGTCCGCCGGCCGGATCATCGGCATCGACCTGGCCCGCGCCGGCATCACCGTGGTCGTCGCCACGCTCAGCCACGACATCCTGGCCCGCGGCACCCGCGCCGTGGCGCTCACCGCGGGACCGGCCCGGCGGGCCGACGCGGCCGCCAGGTTGATCGACGATCTGGTCCGCGAGCACGCGATCGATCTGCGGGCCCTGGAGGCTATCGGGATCGGGTTGCCCGGCCTGCTGACCGGCCGGGGCCGTGCCGCCGACGGCAACTCCGCCGGCGCGGCCAAGCAGATCAGCGCCCGGATCCACGAGCGGTACGGCGTCACCGTGACCGCCGACAACAACTCCCGGCTGGCCGCGTTGGCGGAAGGCACCTGGGGCGCGGCACGTGGCGTGCGCGACGCCGTGTACGTGCGGTGGGGCGACGGCGTGGGCGGCGGTTTCATCGTCGATGGCCAGCTGGCCCGGGGCGCGCACGGCGCCGCCGGCGAGATCGGCCACGTCAGCGTCGAGGCCGACGGCGATCCGTGCCCGTGCGGCGGCCGGGGCTGCCTGGAGCTGCACATCCGCCCGGCCGCCCTGATCGAGCAGTGTGCCCGCCGTGGCGTCACCGTACGCGATCCGGCCGACCTGGTGGCGCAGGCTCATGCCGGCGAGCCGGCCGTGCGGGAGGTGGTGCACCGCGCCGCGGCTCTGCTCGGCCGGGTCCTGGCGGGGGCGGTGGTGCAGCTCGACCCGGGCCGGATCGCGATCGGGGGTGTCATGGCCCAGGCGGGCGACACGATCCTGGAGCCGGTGCGCGCCGAGATCGCCCGGCTGGCGATCCCCCGCCACCCGCGGCACGTCGAGGTCGTGACGGCGCAGTTCGGCGACGAGGGCGGCGCCATGGGCGCCGTCGCGGCCGCCTTGCGGCTCACCGCCTCCGAGTCTCTCCTGCCGGACCTGCCGTTGGCGTGACCGGCCGCGCGGAGCGTTCGCGCGGGATCCCCGGGCGGCCGGACCGGCCGCCGGGCCATGACATGCCGGTGGGCTCCGGGTTGCGGTCGCGGCCTTCGGCCAGCGCGGTCCGGGCGCGCGTGGCGAATTCGTAGTTGGCGCGGGTGTCGTTGTACGGCCACGACTCGCGCGCCACGGTGTCGCGGATGGCCTGTTCCTCGGCGGTGCACCGGCTGCGGTGTCGCATGACGCTGGCCCCTTCCTGTGACTCCTTACCCTCTGGTACGCCTGCGGGCCCGCTGCGGCTCAATGCCGCGGATGCCGTTGAGGACCGAAAACCGCCAGCCAAGCCGCCGGGGCACGCCCGAGGATGGCAGCGTGAACATCACCGAGAAGGCCCGCGCCCTGCGGGAACTGCACGACAAGCTGCTCGTCCTGCCGAACGCCTGGGACCCGGCGAGCGCGGCCCTCACCGTCCGGGCGGGCGCCGCCGCGGTGGCCACGACCAGCGGCGGCGTGGCCTGGTCGCTCGGCCGCTCCGACGGCGAGACGCTGAGCAGGGACGAGATGATGGGGGCGATCCGGCGCATCACCGCGGCCGTCGGTGTGCCGGTGACCGCCGATGTGGAGGGTGGCTACGGCCCGGCGCCCGCCGATGTGGCCGACACCGTCCGGGCGGTGATCGCGGCGGGCGCGGTCGGGGTGAACATCGAGGATTCGCACGCCGGTGCGCTGCGTCCCGCCGACGAGATGGCGCGGCGCATCCGGGCGGCCCGCGAGGCGGCGGCCGGCGCCGGACTGCCCGAGCTGGTGATCAACGCCCGTACCGACGTGTTCCTGTTCCAGGTCGGCGAGCCGGCCGGGCGGCTCGGCGACGTCCTGGCCCGCGCCGCCGCGTACGCCGAGGCGGGCGCCGACTGCCTGTTCGTGCCGGGGCTGCTGGATCTCGCGGCGCTCGCCGAGCTGACCGCGGTGTCCCCGCTGCCGGTCAACGCGATGGCCGGGCCGGGCGGTTTGGCAGTCGCCGAGCTGGCCGCCGCCGGAGTCCGGCGGATCAGTGTCGGCACCGCGATCGCCCAGGCCGCCTACGGCCTGGCCGAGCGGGCGGCCCGGGAGCTGCTGGAGTCGGGCACCTACGGCTCGCTCGATCGCGCGGTGAGCTATGCGGATCTCAACGACCTGCGGCCGGCCGGGAACGCGACGTCTCGATGAGCCGGGCGTGCCCGCGGTGCAGCCGGGCCAGCTGCTGAATCGTGTCGGTCACGAGCCGGCGTTGCTCGGGTGACAGCTCGCCGGCCGCCTGGCCGATCTCCTCGCCCAGCGGCCCCAGCTCGCGCAGCAGCGTCTCGCGGGCGTGCTCGGTGGCGGTCAGGGTCTGGCGGCGGCGGTCGTCCGGGTGTGGGTCGCGGCGGGCCCAGCCGGCCCGCTGCAGGCGGTCCACCAGGCCGGTCGCCGCGCCGGAGGTGAGGCCGAGCAGCCGGCCGAGCTCGACCGGGCCGAGTGGCTGCTCGGCGACGACCAGGTGTTTGAGGGCCAGGAAGTCACCGGAGCTCAGCCGCATCCGGCGGGCGATCGCGGCGTCCACCTCCGCGGCGGCGGCCGCCAGGTGATGCACCGCCCAGGCCAGCTCGTGCGGTTGCGCGTCCACGGCCACCATCCTACGTTAGCTTAGAAACTAAGCTACTTAGTTTCGGAGGTCAACGTGGACACGAAACGAACCCTCGCCCTGGCCGGCGCCTGCACGGCATTCCTCGCGGTGCCCAACCTCGGCGCGCTGCTCGGCCGGGGCGAGCAGACCGACCGGTACGACACGGCGATCACCCCACCCGACTACGCGTTCGCCGTCTGGGCGCCGATCTTCGCCGGATGCGCGGCGTCGACGCTCGGCCAGTGCCTGCCGGCCGGCCGCGGCGACCCGGTGAGCCGCCGGACCGGATGGCCCCTCGCCGGTGCGTACGCGGTGAACGCCGCCTGGTCGCTCGAACGAGGCGGCCACCGTCGCCGGCCGGGCCGTCATCGCGGTCCAGACCACCACCAACTCGGTGTCCCGGCTCGGCGCGTCCAGCCGGGAGATC
>NZ_JBEZZB010000246.1:0-10803 GCF_040638955.1 Actinoplanes sp. NPDC024001 | reverse complement strand
GTCGAGGAGCACCGGGACGGACCGTGGCAGGCCCGCCGGCCGCGTGGCGCGC
Source organism: Actinoplanes sp. NPDC024001 (assembly GCF_040638955.1). NCBI lineage: Bacteria > Bacillati > Actinomycetota > Actinomycetes > Micromonosporales > Micromonosporaceae > Actinoplanes > Actinoplanes sp. NPDC024001. The sequence continues at coordinate 10,751 of NZ_JBEZZB010000246.1, read as the reverse complement.
TCCACTCCCGCACCGGCTCCGATCACCTCGGTGTCAGGTCGTGTTCTGCTGGAGAACCTCGGAGATCGGGCGACGAGGGGTGACGGGCGCCGGCGGTCCGTAGCCCAGCCGGATCACCAGCTGCGCGAATCGGCCGGAGCGCCGGTCGGCGAGCACCTCACGAATCGACGGGATCTCCACCGGCTGGCTGATCGGGGTGGTCGCCAGGTGCCGGCTGGTCGCGCTGAGCAGCACCCGCTGCAGCGCCTGGCCGGCACGAACCCAGTCGGCGGGCTCGTCGCCACTGGTGCTCAGCACGGCGATGGTCGGATAGTTCTCGAACTCCTCGGCTCGGCGCTGTCGCTGGGGGTGCACGATCCCGAAGTCGCGCATCGGCATCCGTTCCAGCGCGTCCCACGGACCGAATGCGGCGGCCGGGATGCCGTCCCGCCGCCGGGCCATGGGGCGGGTCCACCGGTTCATCTCCGCGTAGTAGCCGTCCTGGGCGCGCAGGCGCCGTTCGGCCTCCCTGCCCAGGCTCGCGATGATGGTGCGGCTGGCTGCCCCGGCGATGGCCAGCGCCGCGCCCTCGTGGCGGGCCGCCTCCTGCAGCTCCTCGATCACGTCGGCCGGGACCACTTCGGGCCGGAACGGCTGCCGGTTGGTGTGCCGGCGGGCGATCGCGTCGGCGAGATCCAGCACCGCAGCGGACGGCTCAGCGGGGCGACCGGGCCGGACCACGGCCACCAGATCGGGGCGATCGGCGTCGGGCAGCATCGCCAGCTCGGGGATCCGGCCGGAACGGCGCAGCGCCAGCCGCAGCGTGAAGATCGCCGCGCCGACGCTGATTAGGAGCTCCCTGCCGTCCGGGTCGAGCACCTCGAGCTGCCGGTCGCGGTCCGCGTACACCTCGATTGCTTGGAACGCTAGCCGGAACCGCCACGGCTGGCTGTTGTGCAGGGAGGGCGCCAGGGTTGCCGCGCGAACGCAGCGGACGAGCTCCGGTGTGGTGAGGGCGGTTCCGTTCATGGCAACCCTCCGTGATGGCCTGATTCCTATGCGCTCACGCTAGGGGCAGCCGGTGCCCACAGGCAGAGTCGTAAGACCCGATCGATGCGACGGGAGGGGTCCATCGGCCCTGCCGCCGGCCGCCGCGGCTTGCGAACGTGGAGGTCGGAGGGATCGGAGGCGCTGACATGCTGATTGACCGAGTCGGGCCGATGGACCTGACTGTTCTGGCCGCCGACCGCGCATCGGTGCCGATGAACACGGGCGCTGTCATCCTTTTCGACGGATCGGCGCCGGCCGCGCTGTTCGGACTGCTGCACGATCGGGTTCCCCGAGTGCCGCGGCTGCGCCAGACCCTGCGCCCTACGCCGCCGGCCTGCGGCCGGCCGGTGTGGGTCGACGACCCGTCCTTCAGCCTGGACCAGCACTTCGATCTGATCGAGCGCCCCTGCGACGATGTGTTCGTCCTGGCCACGTCCCTGCTGTGCCGCCCGTTCGACGTCCGCCGGCCACTGTGGCGGGCAACCCTGGTGACCGGCCGGGACCGCGACGCGCTGATCGTCGTCCTGCACCACGTCGTCGCTGACGGCCTCGGCGGCCTTGCGGTCCTCTCTGCCCTTGCGGACGAGTGGCCCGGAGCCGGTCCCGGCCGCCCGTTCCCGCTGCGGCCGCCGACCGCGCGGGAGTTGGCGTCCGACGCGACCCGCAAACGGTTCCACGCCCTGCGATCCCTGCCGGGTGACCTGGTCCGCGGGGTGGCGGGCTTGCGCGAGCTCGGCCTCGGCCGGGTCCGCCCGCGCATGGCCGAGCGCATCTCGCTGGTCCGGCCGACCTCGCGCCGCCGCGCGCTGGCGCCGGTCACGATCGCCCTCGATGAGGTGGCAGCCGTCGCACACCGGCACGGCGGCACGGTCAACGACGTGGTTTTGGCCGCTGTCACCGGCGGGCTGCTGGACGTCCTGCGAGCTCGCGGTGAACACCCCGGCCATCTGATCGTCTCGGTGCCGGTCTCCGGCCGCCCGTCGGCCGATCCGGATCGCTTGGGCAACAACACTGGCGTACGCCCCATCGCGGTGCCGGCCATCGCCGACGACGGGAGCCGGCTCGCCGCGATCGTCGCCGCCACGCGCGAGCAGCGGCGGTCACTGGTACGCGCGGCGTCGGCCGGGCCGCTCGGTGGGGTGTTCCGCATGCTGCATCGCGTCGGTCTGTTCCGGGTGTTCATCGAGCACCAGCGCCTGGTGCACACCTTCGAGACCAATGTGCGCGGGCCCGCCGAAGCGTTGCATCTGGGTGGGTGCCGGATCGGTGAGCTGGTGCCGATGGTGGCGACTGCCGGCAACACGGGCGTCACCTTCGCGGCGCTGTCCTACGCGGGCGCCCTCACAGTGAGCGTGATCGCCGATCCCGTGGTCGTGCCCGAATACGACGTTCTGGCCGCCGCCGTCCGGAGAACCTTCGTAACCCTCGCCCGGGCGGAGGGCTACTCACCTTCACCCTCTCGCCGAGGGCCGGCCTGACGGTCCGTCGGCTCTCACGCGAGGACGTCGGAGACATCTCGCCGTGGCGTGGCCGGCCCGGGCGTGCCGTAGCCGATGCGCAGGGCCAGCTGCGGGTAGCCGGCTCGGCCCAGTGAGCGCCGCAGCTGGTCGCGGGCGGCGGTCACCTCGATCGGCTGAGAGATCATCGAGGCGGACAGGCCTGCGGCGGTAGCGGTCAGTAGGACCTTCTGCAGCGCCTGGCCCGCAGTGATCTGGTCGACCGGCAGGTCGCCCGGCACGCCGAGGATGCCGACCAGCGGCTCGGGCTCGTAGTCACGGCCGGGCGCGCGGCGCCGGTTGCCGAAGAGCCGTTGCGGCAGCAGATCCTGCGGTTCGGGCAGCGGTGCGCCGGCGCCGACCGGGATGCCGTCGGATGCGTCGTCAGCGTGGATCCAGCCGATCAGTTCGGCCTGGTAGCGGTCGTCGCGGCGCAGCACCCGGTCGGCGCTGCCGGCGATCTCGGCGAAGCCGGCCAGGGCGGTCATGCCGACCAGCAGGTCGAGCCAGGCGGCTTCGCTGCGCGCTGCCTCGATGAGGCGCACTCGGGCGTCGGCCGGCACCCGATCGGGCCAGAACGGCGCCCGGTTGCTGTGCCGGCGCGGGATGGCGGCGCAGAGCTCCTGCTCGGCGTAGGTCGACGGCCGCTCGGCGCCGGGGATGAGCCGGGCGATCAGCTCCGGCTCGGCGGCGGACGGGCGAAGGCGCACCTCGGCGGGCCGGCCGCGCATGGCGAGAGCGAGGCGGGCATTGTAGGTGGCGGCTCCGCACGCGAGGCGGACCGCCCAGCCGGACCGGTCCGCGACGGCCAGCTGCCGAGCAGGATCCGCGACGATTTCGACGGCACCGTCGCGCAGCCGGAACAGCCACGGCTGGCTGTTGTGCATCGAGGGCGCGCGGATGCCCGCGCTCGCCGCCGCGCGCAGGTCCGCGTCGTTGTAGCTGTTCACAGCGGTTCTCCTTCGCGCTGGTCGAGTGGGACGACGGCAACAGGACAGGGTGCCTCGGTCGCCACGGTCAGGGGTACGTCGCCGGTGCGGGCCCGGCCGATGACGCCGCGGCGCTTGTCGCCGACGACCAGCAGCCGAGCACCGGCGCCAGCACGGATCAGAGCGTCGACCACGGAACCGTGCAGCACCACTCGCCGGACCGGCACAGCAGGGCACTTCGACGCCCAAGGTTCCGTCTCGGCCGCGAGAAGCTCCAGATCAGCAGGTTCGACGGTGAAATGCGTGGACAGAGTCGTGTCGTCGTAGAAGTAGTCGTCCCGGGTTGCCTCGGACACATGGACGGCGGCCAGCGGCAAGTGGTGCTTCGCCGCGTACGTGAAGGCGAACTCCATCGCGGCCCGGCCCGCATCGGTTCCGTCCACGCCGATCACCACGTGACCCGCCAGCAGCGGGCTCCCGACCGAGAGAGCATCCGGCCGGACGACCACGACGGGGCAATGCGCGTGCCGCAGCACCCGGCGTACCGTCCGACCGCTCTCACCGGCGCCGATGACCAGCAGGCGGACGCCGGTGGAGGCGTCGGCCAGCCGGGCCGACGGCTCGCCGCTGCGGATTCGCAGGGCGGCCCGCTGGCCGCCGAGGCGCGTCTGCGTTTGCGCGTACGCCCGGGCGAGCGGCGGATCGATCAGCTCCACCTCGGCGGGCGTCGGTTCCCCGGTGGCTTGGTCCAGCGGTGAGCCGGGCACGCAGACGTGCAGCAGCACGAGTCGTGCGCCGGTGCGCTCTGCCTCCTCGGCCGCCCAGGCCAGCGCCTGCCATCCGCCGGCGCCGCCGATCCCGACCGCGATCGAGCCCACCATGGTGGTCACCCACTTCGCGTTGGTGAAGACGTCGTGCGGGTCACGGCGCCTGCGGTCTCGACGAGGCGGCCCAGCTCGGTGAACTCGCGCTGCGCGGCGCGAGCACCCTGCTCGAGCGGTGTCATGGGAACCTCCGTCGGTCACCCACTACCGTGCCGGTTGCCGGCTCCGGCTGTTCAGGGCCGAAGGTCCCGTCTCAGCCGTCGATCGGGACCCGCCAGATCAGCACCGTTCCAGTGCCCGCCGAGGGCGGGCCGACCTCGAAGGTCCCGCCCAGGTCACTCGCCCGCTCGCCCAGGTTGACGATGCCGCCGCGGGCGCGGGACGGGTCGAAGCCGATGCCGTCGTCCTCCACGCAGAGAACCGCCTCTCCAGCGGCGGCTCGCAGGGATATCCGGACGCTCGTCGCCTCGGCGTGCCGGGCGACGTTCGACAACGCCTCACGCAGCACCGCGACCAGTTCGGGCTTGATGTCGTCCGGGATCGCGCTGTCCACCGGCCCGGTCGTGTCCAGGATCGGCCGGAAGCCCAGCGCCTCGGCCACGCCCTCCACCGTGTCGTGGAGCTCCGCGCGCAGCGTGGCAGGTCCGCTCGGGGTACGGAGCTCGAAGATCGAGCGGCGGATGTCGCGGATGGTGGCGTCCAGGTCGTCGACGGCGGCGTTGATGCGCTTGGCCACCTCAGCCTTGGCCGCCTGGTGCACGGCGCCCTGCAGGTGCATGCCGGTCGCGAACAGCCGTTGGATGACCACGTCGTGCAGATCCCGCGCGATGCGCTCGCGGTCCTCCAGCACGGCGAGCTGCTGGCGTTCCTCCTGCGCCCGTGCCCGCTCGAGGGCCAGCGCCGCCTGCCCGGCGAAGGTCGACAGCTGTACGGCGTCCTCGTCACTCGGCGGCTGCCCGGCGGGCTGGGTCACGATGAGCACGCCGTGCAGGGTGCCGGCGGCCGCGAGGGGGACAGCCATCGCCGGGCTGTCGGGCACCGGGCCGGGCCAGTCCGCGGTGGCGCGGAGGTTCTCGACGGCCCGGTACCTTCCCGTCCCGAACGCGGCGGCGGTGGCCGGCTCCACCGGGACGAGCTTGCCGACGAGCCGGCCGGACGACGGATCCGCGCCATCGGCGACGTCGATCGTGTATCGGGCGTTCTCCTCGTCGTACAGCATCACCATGACCAGCTCGGCGCGCGACACCTCACGAGCGCGGCGGGCGATGAGCCGTAGGGCCTCGGTGCGCCGGACCGTGCCCACGAGGACGCTCGTGATCTCGGCCGTGGCGGCCAGCCAGCGTTCCCGGCGTTGGGCCAGTTCGTAGAGCCGGGCATTGTCGATCGCCACACCGGCAGCGGCGGCGAGCGCGATGACGATCTCCTCGTCGTCCTGGGTGAACTCGTCGGCTTCCCTCTTCTCGGCCAGGTAGAGGTTGCCGAAAATCTGGTCGCGGGTGCGTACCGGGACACCGAGGAAGCTGTGCATCGGCGGATGATTGGGCGGGAACCCGTACGAGTCGGGGTGCCTGGTGATGTCCGGCAGCCGCACCGGATTGGGGTCGGTGATGAGCAGACCGAGCACCCCACGGCCGCGCGGGAGGTCGCCGATCTTCGCATGCGTTGCGGGGTCGATGCCGTGGGTGATGAAGTCGGCGAGGCCGGTGCGGTCGGCGGTGAGCACGCCCAGGGCGCCGTAGCGGGCGCCGGCCAGAGCGCAGGCCGCCTCGACGATGCGCTGCAGAGTGCTGCGCAGGTCCAGGTCCGTGCCGATGCCGACCACCGCGTCAAGCAGGGAGCGCAGTCTCTCCCGGCTGGCCATCACATCGCCGACCCGGTCCAGCATCTCCTGCAGCAGCTCGTCGAGCCGCACGCGCGAGAGCGGGCTGAGACCCAACGACGGCGGATCGATCCGGTCGTCTCCAGCGTGCCGCTCCACCATGACCGTCAGGGTAGCCCGGGGCCGTGGCCGCGGAGCGGATGGCTTCGGTGACAAGTCGCTGCAGCTCAGGTCTTTGGCCCTAGGACTCGTCGGCCGGAGAGGGTAGGAAGGGGAGATGATTCGAGTCTTCCTGCTCGATGACCACGAGGTGGTCCGGCGCGGCCTGATCGACCTACTGCAGGCCGAGGGCGACATCGAGGTGATCGGTGAGTCGGGCCTGGCCCGGGAGGCGACCGCGCGTATCCCTGCCCTGCATCCGGATGTGGCGATCCTCGACGCGCGATTGCCCGACGGCAACGGTATCGACGTGTGCCGTGACGTGCGTGCCGTGGACTCGACGATCAAGGGGCTGATCCTCACCTCGTACGAGGACGACGAGGCGCTGTTCGCCGCCATCATGGCGGGCGCCTCGGGGTACGTGCTGAAGCAGATCCGCGGCAACGATCTGCTCGATGCGGTTCGCCGGGTCGCGGCCGGCCAGTCGCTGCTGGATCCGGCGGTCACGCAGCGGGTGCTGGAGCGCATCCGGCACGGGGTGGAGCAGCCGAGGGAACTGGCGTCGCTGACCGACCAGGAACGCAGGATCTTGGAGTTCATCGCTGAAGGGCTGACCAACCGGGAGATCGCCGGCCGCATGTTCCTCGCTGAGAAGACCGTCAAGAACTATGTCTCCAGTCTCCTGGCCAAGCTGGGCCTGGAACGGCGCACGCAGGCGGCGGTGCTCGCCACCCGGCTGCTCGGCGAGCACCCGCACGGCTGAGGCTTCTTCAGTACACGGCGAGTCCGTGGCCGCGGAACTGGTCACGGACCCGGCGCAGCAGCGTCTCATCCGGCGCAGGCGTGTCCGCCAGCGGCAAAGGCAGGCCGAGAGCGGCATACTTCGGTGCGCCGAGGCGGTGGAACGGCAGCACCTCGACGCGCTCGACGGTGGGCAGGTCCGCCGCTGTCGCGGCGACGGCCTCCACGTTGGCCGGATCGTCGGTGAGGCCGGGCACGAGCACGAAACGGACCCAGATGGGCATGCCGCGGTCGGCGAGGCGGTGCGCGAAGCGCACGGTGGGTGAGAGCCGGCCGGTGCGGGTCACCTTTCGGTACGTGGCGGGGTCGCCGGACTTGATGTCGAGCAGCACCAGGTCGGTGGCGTCGAGCAACGCGTCGTCGGCGCGGTCCCCGAGAAAGCCACTGGTGTCCAGCGCGGTGTGCAGCCGCATCTCCTTGCAACGGCGCAGCACCTCACGGGTGAAGACGGCCTGCTGCAGCGGCTCACCGCCGCTGACGGTGACGCCGCCGCGGGCGACCTTGAGGAAGCGTTCGTAGCGGCGGATCTCGGTGATCAGGTCGTCCACCGAGGTGGGTCGGCCGTAGCGGCGGTACTGGGTGTCGGGGCTGTGGCAGTACTGGCAGCGCAGTGGGCAGCCGGCCAGGAAAGCGACGAACCGGGTGCCCGGCCCGTCCACTCCGGTCGAGATGTCGAAGGAGTGGACGGAGCCGGTCACCGCCGCGGCAACGGTGGTCATCACAGCGATCCGTGGAAGGTTCGGGAGATGACGTCGCGTTGCTGCTCGGGGGTGAGCTTGACGAAGTTGACCGCGTAGCCGGAGACCCGGATGGTCAGCTGCGGGTAGTTCTCCGGGTGGGCCATGGCGTCCTCGAGGGTGGCCCGGTCCAGCACGTTGACGTTCATGTGGAACCCGCCGCCGTCGGTGTATCCGTCCAGCACCCCGGCGAGGTTGGCGATCCGCTCGTCGCGGGAGTGACCGAGACCGTCCGGGGTCACCGTGATGGTCAGCGAGATGCCGTCGCGGGCGCTGCGGTACGGCAGCTTGGCCACCGACAGGGCGGCGGGGACCATGCCGTGCCTGTCCCGGCCGTTCATCGGGTTGGCTCCGGGCGCGAACGGTTCGCCGGTCCGCCGGCCGTCGGGGGTGTTGCCGGTGTGCTTGCCGTAGACCACGTTCGAGGTGATGGTCAGCACCGACAGGCTCGGCTCGGCACCGCGGTAGGTGGGCTGTCGCCGGATCTTGTCCATGAACCGTTCCACCAGGTCCACAGCGATCGTGTCGGCCCGGTCGTCGTTATTGCCGAACGCCGGGAAGTCGCCGTCCACGGCGTAGTCGACGGCCAGGCCGTTCTCGTCGCGCAGCACCTTCACCTGGGCGTGCCTGATCGCCGACAGGCTGTCCACGGCGACCGAGAGGCCGGCGATGCCGGTGGCCAGGAAGCGGTGCACCGGGAAGTCGTGCAGGGCCATCTCGATGCGCTCGTAGGCGTACTTGTCGTGCATGTAGTGGATGACGTTGAGTGCGTCCACGTACGTCTCGGCGAGCCAGTCCAGGGTGTGGTCGTAGGCGGCGAGCACGGTGTCGTAGTCGAGGACGTCGTCGGTGATCGGCGCGGTGGGCGAGGCGATCTGCTCGCCGGTCAGCTCGTCGCGGCCGCCGTTGATCGCGTACAGCAGGGCCTTGGCGATGTTGGCGCGGGCGCCGAAGAACTGCATGTCCTTGCCGACCCGCATCGCCGAGACGCAGCAGGCGATCGCGGTGTCGTCGCTGTACGCCGGCCGGATCAGGTCGTCGTTCTCGTACTGGATGGCGCTGGTGTCGATCGACACCTGGGCGCAGAACCGTTTGAAGCCGTCCGGCAGCGCCGGTGACCACAGCACGGTCAGGTTCGGCTCAGGCGCCGGGCCGAGGTTGTAGAGGGTCTGCAGGTAGCGGAAGCTGGTGCGGGTGACCAGCGGCCGGCCGTCGGCGCCGATCCCGCCGAGCGCCTCGGTCACCCAGGTGGGGTCGCCGGAGAACAGCTGGTCGTACTCCGGGGTGCGCAGGAACCGGATGATCCGCAGCTTGATCACGAAGTCGTCGACGAGTTCCTGGGCGGCCTGCTCGGTCAGCGTGCCCTCGGCGAGGTCGCGCTGCAGGTAGATGTCGATGAACGAGGAGGTGCGGCCGAGTGACATGGCCGCGCCGTTCTGCTCCTTGGTGGCGGCCAGGTACGCGAAGTACAGCCACTGGATCGCCTCGTGAGCGGTGGCCGCCGGGCCGGAGATGTCGTACCCGTACTTGGCGGCCATGGCGCGCAGCTCCCGCAGCGCCCGGATCTGCTCGGCGAGCTCCTCCCGGTCGCGGATCACCGGCTCGGACGACAGCCGCCCGTCGAGCGAAGTCTTGATCGCCTCGCGTTCGGCGATCAGCCGGTCGACACCGTAGAGCGCCACCCGCCGGTAGTCGCCGATGATCCGTCCCCGGCCGTAGGCGTCCGGCAGTCCGGTGATGATGTGCGAGCGGCGGGCGGCCTTCACATCGGCCGGGTAGGCGTCGAACACTCCGTCGTTGTGCGTCTTGCGGTAGGTCGAGAAGATCACCTGTACGGGCGGGTCGAGCGCGTACCCGTACGCTTTCAGACCGGCCTCGACCATCCGCAGGCCGCCAGCCGGCATGATCGCGCGCCGCAATGGCGCGCTGGTCTGCAGTCCGACGATGAGCTCGTGGTCCCGGTCGATGTATCCGGGCTCGTGCGAGGTGATCGTCGACGGGGTGTGCGTGTCCACGTCGTAGATGCCGCGACGGCGCTCCTCGGCGAACATCCGGCTCAGCTGCTGCCAGATCTGCTCGGTCCGGTGGGTCGGTCCGGTCAGGAACTCCGGGCCGCCGGCGTACGCGTCGACGTTGCCCCGGATGAACCCGCCGACGTCGATGCCCTGCTGCCATCCGCTGCCGCGGAAGCCACGCCAGGCCGGGTGCTGTGTGTTCGCCATGACCTCTCCTTCGTCTTCCTTCAGCCTTGCCGAGCGCAGTCCCGCCGGTTAGGGCCGGAGGTCCCGGACGGCCGGGGCCGTCCGGGACCTTCGGGTGCGGGCGCGATCTCGTCGGCCCTGTGGTGCGGTCTACGGCAACAGCACGAGACGAGCTGGGACACGGCTGGCCAGAACGTCCTCGATGGCGTCGTTGATCTGCTCGAGGCGGCGGGTCTCGTAGAACACCCGGGTGCGGCCGGCGGCGTGCAGTCGGAACACCTCGGCCAGGTCCACGCGCGTGCCGACGATGGAGCCGATCACCCGGATGCCCTTGAGCACGGTCTGAAAGATCGGCAGGGACATGGCGTTGTCCTTGGGTAGCGAGACCAGGATCAGCCGGCCACCGCGGCGCAGCGACGCGTGTGCCTGCTCGATCACCGTCGGGTTGGCCGCTAGGACGACGGCGACATCCGCGCCGCCGAGGGCCTCGATCGCCGCAACCGGGTCGGTCGTGGCCGCATTGACCACATGGGCGGCGCCGAGCTGCTTGCGCCGATGATGGGCACGAACGCCGCTACGCCGGGCTCAGGCCGGGCAGCGTGTCGAGCAGCGACGCAGGATGTCTCTCCATGATGGCGATCCGGCCGAATGGCCGAACGCCGCCTAGTACTGCTACGGCGGATCACTACTTCGAGTAGTTCTGGATCGTTTCCCGGACGTGGTCACGGTTGAGCAGGTGCAGGGTTGGGACGAGGC